>JAGWUW010000047.1 GCA_028868235.1 Betaproteobacteria bacterium
ATGGCATTGTCGGCGAGTAGCTCGTCTTGCTCCTCGATAGCCAGTAGGTGCTTGCGGGTTAGTTCCCATTCCGTCTTGATGCGACTGAAGATGCGTTCACGCAGATCGGCATCGCTGACCAATTCGGCGTAGCGCGAGGCGATGGCAAGGTCGGTCTTGGCTAGCACCATATCCATGTTGGAGAGCAGGGTGCGGAAGAATGGCCAGGATTTCAGCATACGGCGAAGGGTGGCCAGGCCATCGGGATTGGCTTGCAGATAGCCTTCGACAGCGGAGCCGAAGCCGAACCAGCCCGGGAGCATCAGGCGGCACTGGGCCCAACTGAAGACCCAGGGGATGGCACGCAGATCCTCGATGCGGTCCGATGCCTTGCGCGATGCGGGGCGGCTGCCGATGTTCAGCGAAGCGATTTCTGAGACGACGGTGGATTGCCGGAAATAGGTGGTGAAGCCCGGTGTTTCATAGACCAGGCCACGATAAGCATTGAATGCACGAACCGACAGGTCATCCATTACGGCATGAAAGGGCTGGGCGGGCTCGATCTGGTTTTCGTGATCAGTCAGGCTGGCTTCCAGCGTCGCAGCAAGTAGCACTTCCAGATTGCGGCGGCCGGTGTCCGGGTTGCCGTATTTTGTCGAGATGACCTCGCCTTGTTCAGTCAGGCGAATTTGACCGGATACGGCACCCGCCGGCTGGGCCAGGATGGCGTGATAGGACGGACCACCGCCACGGCCAACAGAGCCGCCACGGCCATGAAAAAGGCGCAGGCGGACACCGTGCAGTTGAAAGATGCGGGTCAGTTCGATCTCGGCCTTGTACAGTTCCCAGCCGGAAGTCAGGAACCCGCCATCCTTGTTGGAGTCGGAATAGCCAAGCATGACTTCGTGCTCATTGCCGCGGCCGGAGATTAGTTCGCGGTAGGCCGGTAGTTTGAAGATGCCGTCCATGGTGGCGGCACTCTTCTGCAAGTCCTCGATGGTTTCAAACAGCGGGATGATATTGACGTCGAGGTGTGGCTTTTCACCAGGCAGTAGCAGGCCGGATTCCTTGAGCAGAAGGGCGAGTTCGAGCAGGTCGGAGACCCCGTCAGTCTTCGAGATGATGCAATTGGGGAGGGCTGCAGCGCCATATTTGCCACGCAGTTCGCGAGCGGCGAAGAAGATGTCCAGTTCGCCACGGGTTTCCTCGCTGTAGTTGAGGTAGGGCGAGTACAGCGGGCGCGGCGTGGCGATTTCTTCGATCAGTAGCTGGATACGTTGCTCTTCGGAAAGTGCCTCGTAATCCGGGCAACGGCCAGACTTGGCCAGCAACTCGGCCACCGAGCGAGCATGGACGTCGGAGTTCTGACGCAGGTCGATTGGCGCCAGATGGAAGCCGAAAACTTGCACCGCGCGCAGCAGGCGGCGCAGACGGCCACCGGCCAAAGCGGCACTACCATTGAGTTTGAGCGAGTTATTGAGCACCTTGAGGTCGGCACGCAGGGCATCGGGCGTGATGTACGGGCCGGCTTGGCCGATTTCGTGACGGATCGGTTCGACCCCGTCGAGGAAGCGTGCCGTTGCCGCCAGGCGGGCGTAGATGCCGGACAAGGCTCTACGATAGGGTTCGTCCGAACGCTGCGGCGAATGGTCGGTCGAGTGCTCAGCGAGGGCGAGCAGGTCTGGTGTGACCTTGATCAGCAGGTCGGAGAGCGGCAGTTCGCCACCGAGTTCGTGCACTTCTTCGAGGTAATGGTTCAGCGTGGCGGCGGATTGCAGGCGCAGCGCCTCACGGAGGATGTCAGCCGTAACGAACGGGTTGCCGTCACGGTCGCCACCGATCCAGGAGCCGACGCGGAAGAAAGGCGGCAGGGCCCAGTTCTTTTCTGGATAGCGCTTCTGCAGCTGTTGGGTGGCCTGGATGTAGAGGCGCGGCAATTCGGTGAAGAACGTTTCCTTGAAGTAGGTGATGCCGTTCTTTACCTCGTCGATGACCTTGAGGCGAACCGGGCGCAGCATGCGCGACTGCCACAGGGTAAGGATGGAGTTGGCTAGAGCGAGGTCGTTGTCGGCTTCTTCCTCCGGCGTCATCTGCAGGCGTTCGCGCTGATCGAGCAGGCGGGCGACGTCGCGATGGTTGCGGATCAGGCTCTGGCGCTGGACTTCGGTAGGGTGCGCAGTGAGCACCGGAGCGACCAGGGCGTGGGCGAAGAAGTCGGCGATGGTGTCGGGCGATACCTTGGCGCCAGCGAGCGCATCAAGGGCGTGGACGAGGCTGCCTTCGCGTGGCGGCGAGCCGGCAAGATCGTGAGCGCGGCGCCGACGAATGTGGTGCTCGTCTTCTGCGATATTGGCCAATTGTAGGAAGTAGCTGAAAGCACGAACTACGGCCTGAGTGGTATCGCGTGACAGCGGGTCGAGCAAAGTAGCGAGTTCGGCGCGGGCTGCCGGGTCGTTGTCACGGGCAAAGCGCACTGCCGTCTGGCGTACACGCTCGACGATATCGAAGACGGCTTCGCCTTCCTGTTCGCGTACCGTATCGCCCAGGATACGGCCGAGCAGGCGGATGTCTTGGCGAAGGGGTTCGTCTTTGTTGGTGTCGAGCGTATGTTGATGCATTAGTGTTTCCTGACGAGAAGTACGGAAGCGTTGGAGATTTGGGCCAGTTGTTCCGCAACCGAGCCCAGGAGCAACGTGGCCAAGCCACGCCGGCCATGGCGGCCGATGATGATCAAGTCGACTGAGAGTTCCTTGGCCTTTTCGGAGATGGTTTCCGAGACACGGCGTTTTTGCGCTTCGAGCAGGACAGCTTCAGCATCAATGCCATCAGCCCCCGTCAAGGCATTCTCGAGGAGCGTTTGCCCGGCCCGACGAAGATTGCTTACCGCCGAATCAGCGCTGCCCATATCGAGCATTGCGTGACCGTGCATGTTGAGGAGAACTTCATCGACTACATGGACAATGTAAAGTTTGGCCTGGCTGGTCTTGGCGATGTGCTTTGCTTCCGCCAGTGCGCAGCGTGAGGTTTCGCTGTCGTCGATGGCGACGAGAATGTTCTTGTACATCCTGCTCTCCTGTGAACGTAATTCAACTGACCTAAGTTACCAAGTTGGCACCTCAGGCGCAGTTAGGGAAAACCTCAGTACAGCCGGGTCGGGAACGATTGTTACCGACCCGGCGAGCTTGCTAGCGGCTTAGTGGAAATGTACCTCGTCGTGCCCTTCGACCGGCGCTTCGAGATTGGCGCCAATGGCGCGTGCGAGCAGGGTTACGCAGGTGATGATAGCGACGAAGATGCCGAGCCACATCAGGCCATCGGGATTGATCGCAGCAGCCTTGGCTCCGGCAACTACTGCAGCTGCCGCGGCGGCGACCGGCTTGGCGTAGGTCGGCACGATCCCCGGGAAAACGTAGGACCACAGCAGGTGCAACACGCCGACGATCATCGCCATGGCGATCGAGTGCTTGAAGGTGAAGCGGAAAATTTCCGATTCACGACCAACCATTCCGGTCGAGCCGGTAGCCACGGAGATCGACTGCGGCGAAATCATCTTGCCGCAAACGCCGCCGCAGGTATTGGCAGACATGGCGATGACCGGGTCGATGCCGAGTTTTTCGGCAGTGACAGCCTGCAGCTTGCCGAACAGCGCGTTGGTCGAGGTATCGGAACCGGTCATGAACACGCCCAGCCAGCCGAGTAGGGCGGCGAAGAAGGGGAAGGCGGCACCGGTAGTGGCGACGGCATAACCCAGCGTGATCGCCATACCGGAGAAGTTCATGATGTAAGCAAAGCCGAGGATGGTTGCGATGGTGACGATCGGCCACTTGAGCGTCTTCAGCGTATCGCGGGCGACGGCGCCGGCAGTTTTCAGCGACGCGCCCATGACAACGATGGAGAAGAACCAGGCGAACAGGATCGCGGTGCCGGCAGCGGACAGCACGTTGAACTTGTAGGCGGCCGGCTTGGCCTTGCCTACCTGATCGATGACCATCTTGTCGAGGCCAGCGATCGGGAAGGTGAAGTCAAAGAGAGACTTGGTGATCTGGTCCAGAGCCTGATTGACCGGCTTGATACCCCAGGCGCACACGAACAGCGACAGGATAATGAACGGAGCCCAGGCGCGGAATACCTGGCCGCCCGTATAGCGTAGCTTTTCCTTGCCTTCGCGCTTCGGTTCATGTTCAAAGTGCCAGCTTTCCTTCGGGTGCCACATTTTCAGGAAGGCGACAGTGCAGATGATGGAGGCGATGGAGGCGATCAGGTCCGGCAGCAGCGGGGCGGTGAGCGGCGAATTGGCCGAAAAATACTGGGCAATGGCAAAAGAGCCGCCGCTGACCAGACAGGCCGGCCAAACTTCCAGACCCTTTTTCCAGCCGGCCATCAGGACGACCAGATAGAGCGGGACAAAGACAGACATCAGCGGCAGGGTGCGACCGACCATCTGGCTGAGCGCAACATCGGGAATGCCCGCGACCTGGCCGCCCACGACGATGGGGATGCCGATGGCACCCCAGGCAACGGGTGCGGTATTGGCCAGCAGACACAGCGAGGCAGCATACAGCGGATTGAAGCCTAGGCCGGCGAGCATGGCCGAGGTAATTGCTACCGGGGTACCGAAGCCAGCTGCACCTTCGATGAAGGCACCGAAGGAAAAGGCAATCAGCAGTGCTTGCAGGCGACGGTCATCGGAAATCGAAGCGAGCGAGTTCTTGATTACCTCGAACTGCCCGGTCTTGACCGACATGTTGTAAATGAACAAGGCGGTGATGACGATCCAGCATACCGGGAACAAGCCGAAGGCGCCGCCGTACAACGTGGATAGTGCCGCCAGGTCTACCGGCATGCCGTAGACGAAAATGGCGATCAACAGGGCCAGGCCGGTACCGCCGAGGGCTGCAAAATGGCCCTTCATGTGCTTGATGGCGAGCGCCCAGAACAAGAAAAGAATTGGAATGGCCGCGACCAGCGCGGACAGGCCGATGTTGCCGAGCGGGTCGACATTCATTTGCCAAGTCATACAATTGTCCTCATAACAAAAATGGTCAGGTTGCCGTCAGTTAGATTTGCCGATCCCCGGCGGCGACCGAGAGTTGTCAACATTTGTCCCAGCCTTGAGTTCGCAGCTCATGGCCGGATTTTCTTTTACTGTCCCCTCCTCAACAGGCCATGGCGTCCTCCTTGCGCGAGCACGCTTCGAGCAGGTAGGCCACCGAACGATAGGTTCGGCCCGTTTCGGCTGTCAGGCCGATTTCGCAGGTGCGGTTGGTGGAAACGCCGCAGGCACAGTTGGCCGGCAGTTCGTCGTGGATGTGGCGCAGGGCATGCTGGTTCAACTCCGGCGCAGCAAAGCCGCGGTCGCCGCCGAAACCGCAACAGGTAACGGCAGACGGTTCAATGACTTCCTTGACACAGGCCTTAAGCAGGGCGCGCAGCTTGCTGTCGGCACCGGTGCGCTTGACACTGCAATTGACGTGCAAGGCGATCGGTCCAGGCTGCTGAGTGATCATCAGGCGCGGCAACAAGGCATCGTGGGCGAATTCGTGGAAATCGTACAGCTTGAAGCGGCCGGCCAGGTGTTTCTGCATGCGCGTCGAGCAGGCGCTGGCATCCATGATGACCGGGATGCGGCCGTTATCGGAAGCCTTGAGCAGCGCGGCTTCGAGTGAGTTCGACATGTCCTCGGCTTCTTCATGCATCCCCTTGCTGGCCAGCATCTGGCCGCAGCACAGCTTGTCGAAGCCTTTCGGCAGGATAGGGGCGTAGCCGGCGCGGATCAGGAGTTCCTGGATGACGTCGCCGAGTTGTTTGTCGGCGCTGTCGGCCGGGCCAAAAATACGGGCGCCGCAAGTTGGGAAATAGACAACCGGATCCCCCTTGGATGTTCGTGGGGTCGGGGCCTTGGCGGCCGGTGGCATGGCTTTGCGCCAGGCACCGCCAGTAACACGACTGACAAGCTTGTCGCCGAGTACCCCGGAAACAGCATGTCCAAGCTTGAGGCCGGCACGGCTGAGGCTGGTGAATGTGCCAAAATTTTCACCGGTCCAGGTGTGCAAACTGCGGCTGGTATCGCTGAGCTTGCGACCACGCAGGCGGCGGGTAAGATCACCGGTATCGATGCCGACCGGACAGGCGGTCGAGCACATGCCGCAGCCGGCACAGGTGTCGAGACCCATGTAGGCATACGCTTCACCTACTTCGCCGGCATGTTCGCCAGCGGCTGCACGCCTCGCGAGTTCCCGCACACTGGTGATGCGCTGACGCGGGCTGAGAGTCAGACGGTGCGACGGGCATAGCGGTTCGCAGAAGCCACATTCTATGCATCGGTCAACGATGTCCTCGGCGGCCGGCATCGGCTTCAGGTTCTCGAGGTGGGCATGCGGGTTGTCATTGATGATGACGCCCGGGTTGAGGCGGCCTTCCGGGTCGAACAGGGCCTTGATGCGGCGCATCAGGCCGGTCGCTTCCTTGCCCCATTCCATTTCGACGAAGGGTGCCATGTTGCGGCCGGTGCCGTGCTCGGCCTTCAGCGAGCCGTCGTACTTGTCGACCACCAGCTTGCACAGATCATCCATGAAACGGGCGTAGCGGTCGATCTCGGCCTGGTCGCCGAAGTCCTGGGTGATGACGAAGTGCAGATTGCCTTCCAGGGCGTGGCCGAAAATAATGCCTTCGTGATAGCCGTGGTGGCGCAAAAGTTGTTGCAGATCGAGCGTGGCGTCGGCCAGCGACTCGATGGGGAAGGCGACATCCTCGATCAGTACGGTGGTACCGGTGCGGCGCATAGCCCCGACGGCGGGGAAGGTGCCCTTGCGCACTTTCCAGTACATCTCGCAAGTGGCCGGGTCGGTGGAAAACTGGACCGGTTCGACGGTAGCGATGCCATTCATCGCAGCGAGAACGGTTGAAATCTTTTCCTGCAGTCCTTCCGGTGTTGGCGAGCGGACTTCGATGAGCAGGGCGGCGGCTTCTTCACCTAGTTCGCGCATGATGGCCGGCAGGCCGGGCTTGTTCTCGACGGAATGGATGGCGGGACGGTCGAGTAGTTCGACGGCAGCTACCGGTTGCGGCTTGAGGCGGATCACCGCTTCGCAGGCGGTCCGGATGTCCGGAAAGAAGACCAAGGCAGAAGCCTTGCACGGATCCTCAACCACTGTCTGGTAAGTGATGCGGGTCATGAAGCCGAGGGTGCCTTCGGAGCCGATCATCAGATGGGCGAGGATGTCGATCGGGTCTTCGAAATCAACCAAGGCATTCAGGCTGTATCCGGTCGTATTCTTGATCTTGAATTTGTGGCGGATACGGTTGGCCAGCGTCAGGTTGCCCCGTGTTTCCTTGCCGATCCGGTCGAGTTCGCCGAGTAGAGCGGCGTGCGATTGCTTGAAGGCGGCTACGCTGGACGGGTTCTCGGTATCCAGCAGCGTGCCGTCGGCGAGCATGACGCGCAAACCGGCCAGCGTCTTGTAGCTGTTCTGCGCCGTGCCGCAACACATGCCAGAGGCATTGTTGGCGGCGATGCCGCCGATTTTGGCGGCCCCGATCGAGGCCGGGTCGGGGCCGATCTTCTTGCCAAGCGGAGCCAAGCGACGATTGACCTCGCCGCCGACCATGCCGGGGCCAACGCGCACCTGGCTGGCGTCGTCGGCCAGTTCGAAAGTAGCGAATCCTTCGCCAATCAGCGCCAGCACTCCATCCGACAGGGCCTGCCCGGAGAGGCTGGTGCCGGCGGCGCGGAAGGTCACTGGCGTCTGGTGCTGGCGGGCGGCGAAGAGGACGGCGCGAGCTTCGTCCTCATTCTCGACGACGGCCACAACCTGCGGAATCAGGCGATAGAAGCTGGCGTCGGTTCCGTACGCGAGACGGCGGAGGTCGTCGGTCACCACCTGCCGGTCGGGCAGGGCGGCTTTGAGAGTGTGGATCAAGGCGTTCATTTCTCTTGTGTCTTATAGAGGACTTGCGGTTGCGAGCGACAGGGCTGAGGCAAAAAAATCCCGGTAGCCGGTGGTGCCGGCGCCCGGGTAAGAGGGATTAGGGGCGTTCCTTGATCAGGTCGCGCAGACGCTTGGGAGCGGGTTGCAATGGTGTGCGGACTGAAGTCCAGCCGGCCTGCTTGCGTGGTGTTAGCCAGCGGAAACGGCTGGCCAACCACGAGGCGGTGCGGTACAGAGCGGGTGAGCCATAGATCGCTCCCCAGGTGCGCCAAATCGCCGAGGTCAGCGAATTGTGCCCGGCGCCCTGGCCACGCATGGAGGGGTTGGCGTGCGGCGGGGTGAAGGATTCTTCGCGCAGGCGGATGAGCAGTTCGGGAATGGGAATCTTCACCGGGCATACTTCGCCACAGGCGCCGCATAGCGATGAGGCGGTGGCCATGGTGGCGGTCGCTTCCAGCCCCAGCATGTGCGGAGAGATGATCTTGCCGATCGGGCCGGGGTAGGTGGTGCCGTAAGCATGGCCGCCGATGCGGGTATAGACTGGGCAGTGATTCATGCAGGCGCCGCAGCGAATGCACTGCAACGTCTTGCGCAACTGTTCGTCAGCGTAGGCCTGGCTCCGGCCATTGTCGAGCAGCACCAGATGCACTTCGCCCGGACCATCCTTCTCGCCCGGCTTGCGCGGGCTGGAGATCATGTTGAAGTAGGTCGATATGTTCTGGCCAGTGGCCGAACGGGTGAGCAGCGAGAGCAGCGGTGGCACGTGTTCGAGCTTTTCGACGATCTTCTCGATGCCGGTGATAGCGATATGGACGGGAGGTGCCGTGGTACACATGCGGCCGTTGCCCTCGTTCTCGACCAGGCACAGCGTGCCGGTTTCGGCGACGGCGAAGTTCACGCCGGAGAGGCCAATGTCCGCTTCCAGGAATTTCTGGCGCAACACGTTGCGTCCGATCTGGATCAGCGCATCGACGTTGTCGGTGTACTCGACGCCCGGCACGTTTTCGTGGAACAGCGTGGCGATCTGTTCCTTGGTTTTGTGGATGGCCGGCATGATGATGTGCGACGGTTTCTCGTGCGCGAGTTGGACGATGTATTCGCCCATGTCGGACTCCAGCGCACCGATACCTGCAGCTTCAGCAGCGTGGTTCAGTTCGATTTCTTCGCTGACCATCGACTTGCCCTTGACCATCAGCTTGGCGGAGTGCTTCTGGCAGATGCCGAGGATGATGGCGTTGGCTTCTTCCGGCGTTTCGGCCCAGTGGACCTTGATGCCGTTGCGGGTCAGGTTGGTTTCTAGTTGAATGAGCAGGTCGGGCAGCTTGGCCAGGTTGTACTGGCGGATACGTTCGCCGAGGCGGCGCAGGCTTTCCAGTTCTTCCGGGTCGGGAAACTGGGCGGCGCGTTTGCTCATCAGGAAGTCCATGGCGCCACGGAAACTCTGGCGCAGGAATGGATTTTCGACGACATCCTTGGCGCGAGCACGGAAGCCCTCGGATGGCATGAAGTGCAGGGCGTGCGGGGTCTGCGGGGCATTCATCAGACGTTCTCCTCGATCATGAGCACGACCAGCTCCTTCGGGCCGTGGGCGCCGTAGGCCAGGGTCTGCTGGATGTCGGCAGTTTTCGACGGGCCGGAAATGAGCAGCGAATTGGTCGGCAGGCCATCCTTCCAACTTTCCGTCTGCATGGCTTCGTAAAAGGTATTGTGTATGCCGGCGGCATCAAGCAGCACGATATGCACCGGTGGGACCAGCGACATTAGGCGCGGTTCGTCGGCAGTCGGCCACAGGATCAGCGTGCCGGTTTCGGCAATGGCCCCACGTGCAGCAGTGAAGCTGGCTGGCATGTCGTTGAACATGGCAGCCTTCCAGCCTTCGATGGAGGTGTCATAGCCGGGGCAGGCGATGCCCAGCGGTGGCAGTTCTGCCTGGGCGCGGGCACCGTGTTGTGTGCCTGGGGCGACCAGCAGCTTGTCGATCTGCTTGGCACTCAATACTTCGTAGAGTTTTTGCAGCCAGCCGCCACGCGAGACCGAATACACCTCGGCATGCGCCAGTTCGATGAAATGGCGGAAGCGCCTGGCCTTGTCGGTGCTGTTTTCCTCGCTTCGATGTGTGGCATACCAACCTGCTACGTCGGGTAGTTCGCCGGCTGTCGCAGGAGCATTGGCCTTTAGCTTGGCCAGGATACGGTCACGGGCGCTCATTGGGCGTTCTCCTTGGCGGTACGGCGCAGCAGAAAGGTGGCAATGTGTTCGCCGGGCAGGCTGGGCGTCTGGCGACCTTCTTGTTGGTCCTTCCAGGCAGCATGGCCGAGAATGTTCATCAGGCAGCCGCAGTCGGCGCTGATCACGCGCTCGGCACCCGTGGCCTTGAGTGCCTTGACCTTGTCTTCGACCATGGCGGCTGAGATTTCCGGTTGTTTCACGGAGAAGGTTCCGCCGAAACCACAGCATTCGGATTCGTGGTCCTGCTGGGCGATCGTGACTTTGGCCAGTTTGCCGAGCAGTTTTTTGCCGGTTAGATGAACGCCCATTTCACGACGGGCAGAGCATGAAGTATGCAGAACTACCGTGCAGTCGCCACCCACGTCTTCCGGCTTGAAATCGAGAACCTCGACCAAGAACTGGGTCAGTTCATAAACGCGGGTAGAAAGCTTCTCGGCGGCTATCTTGCGGGTCGGATCAGCAGCGAATAGCGTGGGGTAGTGGTGCTTCATCATGCCGGCGCAGGAACCTGAGGGCACGATAACCGGCCAGTCGTTCGGGAAGAGGGTGAGCTGGTGCGATGCCACTTTGCGCGCCTCGTCAGGGAAGCCGCTGGTATAGGCAGGTTGACCGCAGCAGGTTTGTTCTTCTGGGAAGTGCACACGGATACCCTGGCGTTCCAGCAGGGTGATCGCATCCATGCCGGCACCTGGGAAGAACTGGTCTACGACGCAGGTGGCGAAGAAATAGACGTCAGTAGGATATGCAGATCGGCTGG
>JAGWUW010000485.1 GCA_028868235.1 Betaproteobacteria bacterium
ATGTTGACGGTCTTGCCGACGCCGGCGCCACCGAACAGACCGACCTTGCCGCCCTTGGCGAACGGGCAGATCAGGTCGATAACCTTGATGCCGGTTTCCAGCAGGTCGACGGAGGAAGACAGTTCGTCGAACTTCGGAGCCGGCTGGTGAATCACGCGCAGCTCGTTGGAATCGATCGGACCGGCTTCGTCGATCGGGCGACCGAGCACGTCCATGATGCGGCCCAGGGTGCCCATACCGACCGGCACGGAGATACCGGCGCCGGTGTTGTTCACCTTCATGCCACGACGCAGACCGTCGGAGGAACCCATGGCGATGGTGCGAACGACGCCATCACCCAGTTGTTGTTGCACTTCGAAGGTCAGGCCGTCTTCCGCCATGCCGTTGCTTTCGGAAGCATCGAGCTTGAGGGCGTCGTAGACCTTCGGCATCGCGTCGCGCGGGAAGTGGATGTCCACAACGGCGCCGATACACTGAACGATTGAACCTTGACTCATATTCAAATCCCCAAAAATAAAAATCTACGCGTCACACCGCGGCGGCGCCGCTGACGATTTCCGAGAGTTCCTTGGTAATCGCAGCCTGACGGGCCTTGTTGTAAACCAGCTTCAAATCGCCGATTACGGTCTTGGCGTTGTCCGAAGCAGACTTCATGGCGACCATCCGGGCAGATTGCTCGGAGGCCATGTTTTCCGCGACGGCCTGATAAATCAATGCTTCGACATAGCGGATCAGCAGGTCGTCGATAACCGACTTGGCTTCCGGTTCGTACACATAGTCCCACTTGTGCGAGGAACTGCCGACGGATTCACCGGCCAGCGGGAGCAGTTGTTCGAACACCGGCTCCTGCTTCATCGTGTTGATGAAACGGGTGTAGCCAATGTACAGCGCGTCAATCTCGCCCTTCATGTAGGCGTCGAGCTGCACCTTGACCGGCCCGATCAGCTTTTCCAGATGGGGCGTATCGCCCAAACCGGTCACGTGCGAGACGATCTTGGCGCCGGAGCGCTGCATGAAGCCGAAGCCCTTGTTGCCGATACAGGTAGCCTGCAGTTTCTTGCCCTGGGACTCGAATTCCTTCATCTTCGCCACAGCGACGCGCAGAAGGTTGGAGTTCAGACCGCCGCACAGACCCTTGTCCGAGGTGACCAGGACCAGACCGACGGCGGTCTGTTCGCGGTTCACCAGGAACGGGTGACGGTACTCGGTCAGAGCATGAGACAGGTTGCCTGCAACGCGCCGGATCTTCTCGCCATAGGGACGGGCAGCCCGCATCCGGTCCTGCGCCTTGCGCATTTTGGATGCGGCCACCATCTCCATGGCCTTGGTGATCTTCCGCGTGTTCTGGACGCTCTTGATCTTGGTGCGGATCTCTTTTCCGACTGCCATGATCGTTCTCCTTAATAGGGTCTAAGGATCACGCCCAGGACTTCTTGAACTCTTCGACCGCAGCCTTCAGCTGGGCTTCGGCGTCCTTGTCCAGGTCCTTGGAGGTCTCGATCCTGTCCACCAGCGCGGCGTTCTTCTGCTTCACGAAGTGATGCAGGCCGTTCTCGAAGGCGAGGATGTTGGCCACGTCCACGTCGTCCATGTAGCCTTCATTGGAGGCGTACAGGGTGATGGCCATGTCGGCCACGGACAGGGGCGCGTACTGGGCCTGCTTCATCAGTTCGGTAACGCGGCGGCCGCGCTCGAGCTGCTTGCGGGTGGCTTCGTCCAGGTCGGAGGCGAACTGGGCGAAGGCCGCGAGTTCGCGGTACTGGGCCAGGGCCAGACGCACACCGCCACCGAGCTTCTTGATGACCTTGGTCTGGGCGGCGCCGCCGACACGGGACACCGAGATACCGGCGTTCATGGCGGGACGGATGCCGGCGTTGAACAGGTCGGTTTCCAGGAAGATCTGGCCGTCGGTAATCGAGATCACGTTGGTCGGCACGAAGGCGGACACGTCACCGGCCTGGGTTTCGATGATCGGCAGTGCGGTCAGCGAACCCGTCTTGCCCTTGACCTCACCCTTGGTGAAGGCTTCGACGTAGTCGGCATTCACGCGGGCAGCGCGCTCGAGCAGGCGGCTGTGGAGATAGAACACGTCGCCGGGGAAGGCTTCGCGGCCCGGCGGGCGGCGC
>JAGWUW010000486.1 GCA_028868235.1 Betaproteobacteria bacterium
TCATGCGGCGTCGTTCAATTGAACCTGCCATAGACAACCTGTATGACCTCGCCGCTACGGGTATCGATCAGCAATGCATCCGGCCCGTAGCGAACCCACTCCAATCCCAGGGGCGGAACATCGAGCCCGAACAGCCAATAGTCCGAGATCCAGTAGTCCTGCGCCCAGTAGATTCGTGGCAGAATTTCACCAAACACCCAACGGCGATAGCGGTAAGCCCGCGGCGCACGGTAAGGACCGATGCGATAGGACTGCGATGCTTGATAGTTGTGATTGTAATCACGGCGATCAACTTGTTGCGGACGCCGATCGGCGCCTTCCGGCCGCTCGACGCGCGGATAGCCTCGCGGCCTACGCTCGGGTTCCGGCGCGCGTTGTTGCCGGCCGGCCGAGTGGTGATCGCGATGCTGTTGCTCGGCAATGGCAGGCGATGCCGCGATCAGCAGCATCACGACAGCGAAGGGAAGCGTGGAACGAAGCGATATGCGTGGAGAAAGCGACATGATCTTCACTCGTCGGTAAACTCGGCCTCAAAATCGCGCCCGCAGACCACGGAATCGCGACTTGGGCTTACAACAACCTTACAGCGCCGCCGCTTCCGCTCAGAACTCCAGCCGAATCCCCGCCATCACGCCATGACTGGACAAGGCATCGCTGCGATAGGTGCCCTGATAGCCAAGAAACAGCCCGCCCTCGTCATCAAAGACGATATTCATCCCCACATCGCCGTCGATCTCGTGCCGGGCGGCGGCGAGGCCCGCCACCGTGAAGCTGGTCGTCGTATCGCCGTTGAAATAGGCAGATATGGTCCCGGCATTGTCCGTGCCGAGTTCCGAACGGTAAGCGACCCGCGCATAGGGCCGCCATTTGCCCTTGGCCCGGGTAATGTTCGCCCCGAGCAACAGATCCGTTCGCGATGCGTCGATCCGATTGACCGTCAAATCCGCAGCGTCTGCACCTGCCTCGGTGAACGGCGTGATTGAACCGTGATCGTATTCGATCCCGACGAAGGGGCTGATCAACAGACCTTCAGCCTTGGCATTGAGCGACAACGTACCTTCGGCGACCAGCAGGTGATCGGGCGAAGATGCGGTCGCCGTCCGGGTCGTAGCGCCGATGGTGATGGTCTTGGTTGCGGCGATGTGGCCGAATTCGTAGCCCACCTGACCGGACGCGACGATCGGGCCAAGCGTATAGGCACCATAGATGGCGACTTGCGTCTGCGCATTGTGGCCAATCATGCTGCCTGGCGCGTAGTGCAAACTGTCGTAGGAATAGCCCAGCGAAAGCCCCAGCACGTGATGCGGGCCGCTCAAATCGTAGCCGCCGATGACGTCGGTAATGCCGTTCTTGGTTTCGTACCCCTGGGCCGAGCCGAACTGGAACTGATGCGACCCAGTCAACCACCAGCCCGTTTCGTGATGATCGCTGTTCTGGTCGGTCATGCGCAGGGTCACCTTGCGCAGCAGCAGGTTGGCCTGATCGCGCATCGCCGTGGCGTAAGCCGCATAGCCTTCGGGACTGACGCTGTCGAAAAATGTCTGGGCCTGCGCAATCGTCAGCAAGTCGACCAGACCGACCAGCGACGCCGCATCGGTTCCAAGATTGGCAGACGCATAGTCGACCATCGGCTGAAACCCCGTCGCGACGGCGATCTGGTTGGGCGTCGCGACAGAAGCGATCGCCTGCGAATAGGTCGCGGTGCGCTCGACCTGCAATTCGTAGGCCTGCTGCGTCCCGTTGATCGTGACGACACCCAGCGGCACGAACTGCACGAAGGGCAGGCTGGTCCCGGTCAGCGACGCGAAACTGCCGGTGATCCCCTTGTCGGCAAGAATCACCGGATAGATGCTGCCGGTCGGATAGAAGCCGGCCGTGGGGACCAGGTTCAGCGTGCCGCCGAGGCTTGCCGTGCCATTCGAACCGGTGGCGTAGACCTGCCCGAAAGACGATCCGGCAGTCGGAACGGTGCTGGGCAGGATCGGAATGTTCAGAACCCCGCTACCGCTCTGCACGAAGGCACCGTTGACGATCATCGTCGCCGGGGTGGCGCCGATGCTCAGCGTCCCGTTGTTGACCACCTGCGTCCCCGCGCTGCCCAGCGTGCCGATCAACGAACGC
>JAGWUW010000487.1 GCA_028868235.1 Betaproteobacteria bacterium
GGCCGATCTGCTGAGCGTTGTTCGACGATGGGCAAAATCGGGTAGCGAATGCGTTGGAAGGCCTGCGCAATCAGGGTCGAGCAAATGGCGCGGGTTGGATCGCCGCTGCCGAGGTGAATGAGCCTGCGGCGCCACCGTACCGGAACCGGCGGTGTGGGCAACAGGTAGCGCGCCAGGTCGAAGACGTTGCGCAAATCGTACTGGTGCCCCAAACGTTGGATGGTATGCAAAATCAATTGCTGTCGGTCGTGCTCCTGCAATCCCACCGGGCGACAAATTCGGGTGTGTAATCCGGAAAATTCCTCGATGCCGACACTGCGCACTCCCTCGATGGTGTCGGCCTCGACAAAGCAATGCGAAACGTCTTTGCCAGCCATGCGCAGGGCCTCGAATCCGACAAACAAGGCGGCGTGCGACCAGGTTGATTGGGTCAGGTATTTGATCGCTGTGCTGATGCGACTGTTGCCTTCAACCAGAAGCACATCGCCAGGTCGAAGGCAGGCCAGTAGACGTTCGTTGGCCACCGCCGGTGCGCTGCTGTGAACATGAACGGGACGGGACAAGTAGGCGGCGAGCGCCGCACCGATCCGGCCGAGCAGCGCATTCATGGTGCCTTCGACGTCGAGTGCAATGAAGGACTCGCGCCACGCTGACACTCCTCAAGCGCAAGCAGCAAACTGGTACGGTGCTCACGGGCAACGGTTTGCCAAGGCAATCCAGTAAGCGCACCTTCCAGTGCCCACAGAAGGTTGAGACTCACGTTCCCGCCTGCCCGCTTGGCGCGGGCATATGTCGCGACTGAACCCAGCGCGCGGAGCTGCGCCAGCGTCGTGACGCCTGCAAGAGCAAGCATTTGTTGCGACTTGGGACCGAGATTCGGAATCTCGGCGAGAGGTTCGTCGCGTTGCATTTTCATCGCCCGTGGCTGGTGCCAAACTCACTTGTGTTGCTGCGCACAACGCCGCGCGATCAGGTGATCCAGAGACAGCTTCCCCGGCCCCGTGGCGATCAGATACAAGAGCACGGCTGCCCACGTTCCGTGGGTCGGATAGGCATCCGGGTAGACGAAGATCTGAATCACCGTCGTCATGCCCAGCAAGCCAAGCGCCGAGAAGCGCGTGGCCACTCCGAACAGCAGCAACAGTGGGAACAGGTGTTCGGCGAAGGCCGCCATGGGCGCGGCAAACTCCGGGGGCAGCAAGGGTAGCCGGTATTCGGTGCGGAATAACTCCAGCGCGCCTTCTGACAAGCGTGGCCAGCCCCAGTGGAATTCGCCACCGATCAGGTCAATGGCCAAGCCTTCGATCTTGGTCTGGCCTGACTTCCAAAACACCGCCGCAATCGAGAAACGGCCAAGCAATGCGATGAGTGAGTGCGGAACGCGGGACAGCAAGTCCGCGGCCTTGCGAACGGCCTGCGCCGGAACTGACGAACAAAACGTGGTCATGGTCTATCTCCTCAAATCTCAGTAGATTCCAGTGCGGTAAGCGCGCCCGTTTGCAGCAGCAAAGAAAAGATTTCGGCCATGTCCAAATCACCATGGGTGGCGCACTTCTCATAAGCCGCTCCCAGACTTTGTCCTGCTATCAGTTCACTCAGGAAGTCCGCCGCCAATTCACTCAGGGGAACAATCTGAACCGTGAGTTCCGGGCGCACGACCAGCGCCGATTCCGCACAAGCCGGGTCTATGGCTGCCCCCTCATCCGCCAGCTGGTGCGCGTGCCAGATTGAAACGACGGCATGGTTGGAACGAATTAAGCGCACCGCTGGGGCGAAACGCAGACGGGTGATGGCTAGACGCTCGGGCTGACTCAGGCGCTCGGCCAAGGCTTGCGTCGGCAGAGGGAGCGCATCGGCGGCATGAAAGGCGCACACATAGGCCCATTCCAGCCGCGCGATATCGGCCAAATAAGGTAGGCTGGCAGCGGCTTCGAAGCTGGCGATGAACTCGGGGAAATCCTGCCCGTAGAAAGCCAGCACCGGCGAGGTGGGTGGATGCTTGCGGGCGTGCTCACGCGCCATGGCATGAAAGAAGTCCTCGCCGACGAGTTGCTGCACGACCGGGAAAGTATCGGCCAGAGCGTCGATCAGCGAGATCACGACGTTGTTGCGATACACCGC
>JAGWUW010000048.1 GCA_028868235.1 Betaproteobacteria bacterium
CCCCGCCGTCGTCAGCAAGGACAAGCTTGCTCAGCGGCTGGCGGGCTGGGACAAAGACGTCACACCGAATGCCATAGAAGTGCATATATCGAGACTGCGCCAGAAACTATCGGCAGGCAGTATTCTCATTCGCACGGTCCGCGGAATCGGATATCGCATCGATGCCGCACAAAACTGATACCGCCCTTCCGCCAGAACCGTTGTCCCTCAAGCAACGCCTAATCTTCGCCTTGTTGACGCCACTGATTATCATTTTGGCGACATCTTCGATCTTCGACTACCGACTCGCCAATAAAACCGCCAACCAAGCGCACGATCAAGCTTTGGCCGACAATGTTTTCGACCTCGAAGCACATATTAAAAAGGTTCGTCTGCCGGCCGACAAGTTGGATTTGACCGAAGAAGCCGAAGCCATGCTGCGGAGCAGCGCCCCGGACATGCTCTATTTCGCGGTACTCGATCCCTTTGGCAAGGTAGTGGCCGGTGTTTCTGATTTGCCGGTACCACGGCTCGCCCAGGGGAAAGAAATCCAGTTCTCGGATGGTCATTATCGCGGCAAGGCAGTCAGAATTGCCGCGCATCAGGTTAACCTCAATACAGAGGAGTTACAAATCGTCGTTGTGGAAACGACCGAAAAACGAAAACAGGCGAGTAGCCGCATTCTCACTGCCATGGTTTTGCCCAATCTGGCTGTCATTCTAGCCACCATGCTCGCAGTCATTTTCGGGGTACGACAGGGTTTGCTACCACTCAACGAGGTGGAGCGGGATATCGCAGCTCGTTCTGCCAACGATCTCCATGAAATAGAACTTTCCGGCACCCCGGCCGAAATTCGCCCGATGCTCCTTCGGCTAAACGAACTCTTCGCCCTTCTCCGCGAAACAGTCGAGATCCAGCAACGTTTCATCGCCGATGCGGCACATCAGTTGCGAACCCCCCTGGCCGGCCTCCAGACCCAACTCGATCTTGCAACTGCTGAACACGCTTTCGCCAATACCCCGGAACGCCTGCAGTTGCTAGAAGAAGCAACCGCCCGTATCGGGCATCTGCTCAATCAATTATTGGCCTATGCCCGGGCAGAAACCTCCGGGACAACCCAATGTGAACGCGAAGAGGTTTCCCTGGATCACCTTGTCGAAAACTCGGCCTCCCTATTCCTTGATGCTGCCCTGGCAAAAGACATCGATCTGGGATTTGAAATAACCCCGGCCACTATCTTCGGACTACCGTGGATGGTGCAGGAAGCCTTGTCCAACCTGATCGACAATGCCATTCACTACACCCCGGCAGGTGGCATTGTTACCGTACGCTGCGGACAGGAAGACGGTCAGCCCTACCTAGAAGTCGAGGACAGTGGCCCTGGAATTCCGGAGGAAGAGGTACAACACGTTTTCGAACGTTTTTATCGCATTCCCGGGTCAATCGGCCACGGATGCGGACTAGGTCTGGCCATAGTGCGCGAAATCGCCGACATGCACGCAGCCACCGTGGTCTTGAAAAATCGACCATCCGGCGGACTACAAGCCAAGATAATCTTTTCCGGTGGGAGCGGCAGGCAAAATGCCGTCGCGTGATACGTGTCTGACGGTTATTTGGATTCGACCGCCATTTCATCCTGAGCAGGTAGCACCGGCTGCGGAACGCTAACGGCATGCAAGACCCCGGCGCAGCAGCCAAAAAATGCCACGACTGCGGCCAGGCTGGGTGTCCATGTATCTGCCAAGCCCCGAGTAAACAGGAACCACCCAAACACCAACACAGACGGAATCATCATCAGGCCGCACAGAACGGCACAAACCAAGGCAATCTTGTGCCCAATGTGGCGCGGCTTGCGAACTATATCTTCGGTCATTCGGCTTCCTCGACTTTCAACCAGATGGAACGATTATCCCGGGCATCGCTGGTACCCACGCTGAATGCTCCCCCCTGCTGGCCAGCTGCCTGACGGCCGCCGCCCCCGAGTTCGATCCATTCACCCAGCGTACCGGAGACCGTCGTTGCCAAGCGCTGAGAACTTACCGCTCCACGACCATAGGCTGGATCGAAGCTTTCAGTTTGCTGGGAAATTTCAAGAATAACACGCTGGCCATTAATGCGCGGCGTAGCATAGAAACCACTGCCAATATCGCGATAGATGACCCCTTCGTTAACCATCGCCCCCCCCGGTCCTACGACCATTTGGCGCATCGGCACGGCCAGTGAACGACCGATCTGAATGAAGGCTCGCCCTCCCTCCACGGTTTGAACCATTTGCGAAGCACTCTCACCACGCACACTCTTGGTGTCCCATACCGTTGTGCCAACATTGCTGCGTCGCGTGCTACCCAGCGTCACCTGTCCGCTCACCTCTCCACCGTGAGCACCGTCCTCTGCCTGGCGATTCTGCGAAATACGAATGATCAGCCGGCGGGAGGGCCTGTCCATGGCAGCTAATGCCCGTTTGATCTCATCGCGATTACGGGCTGAAGCCTTCAGGAACAGCTGGTCATTCATGCCGGTCAGGGTACCGCCCGGCTCGACCAGAGGTAACAAGGCCGGCAAAACTTCATCGACAGTTTTGCTACGCAACTGGATGATCTCCATCTGCTGTGCACCGGCGATGCCCACCCAGAGTGCCAACAAG
Source organism: Betaproteobacteria bacterium (assembly GCA_028868235.1). Taxonomy (GTDB): domain Bacteria; phylum Pseudomonadota; class Gammaproteobacteria; order Burkholderiales; family Rhodocyclaceae; genus Azonexus. The sequence continues at coordinate 2,624 of JAGWUW010000048.1, forward strand.
CCAACCATTAACCACTTCAGAGCAGCTTTCATCGATCTCTCCTCATTCCGAAGGAATATGGGGCAAGGCTAGGTATTCCTTGGAATTCATCTCGGTTAGACGACTAACCGTACGCTTGAATTCACTGGCCTGGGTACCTTCGGTATACAGCTCCTCTGCCGCACAATCGGCAGTGGCGATCAACTTGACTTTGTGATCGTAGAAGACATCGACCAGCCAGGTAAAGCGACGGGCCTCCGAGGCCTGATGCTGGGTCATCTTCGGAATGTGCGAAAGCAGAACCGTGTGATAGCTGCGGGCGATTTCCAGGTAGTCGTTTTGCGAACGTGGTCCGCCGCACAGGGTACGGAAATCGAACCAGATAACACCATGGCCGCGCCGAAGGGTATCGATATTGCGTCCGAGCACCTCGATGTGCCCCCCCTTCTTGCCCTCCTCACCAGCCACCATCCTGAAGTATTCAAGCATCTTCTTCTCAGCGGCTGCATCTGCTGGGTGATGGTAGATCTCAACCTGCTCCAGGGCACGCAGACGATAATCGATGCCGGCTTCAACCTCGAAAACGTCTAGGTTCTTCTCAAGCAATGCAATGGTCGGTAAGAAACTTTCGCGATGCAGACCATTTGGGTAAAGCATCGACGGCGGATAGTTGGAAGTCATCACGACGATGACTCCCTTGGCAAACAGACCGGTCATCAGACGGCCAAGGATCATTGCATCGGCGATATCGGAGACGTGGAATTCATCGAAACAGAGGAGCCGGACATCCTTGGCCACCTGCTCGGCAACCTTTAGCATGGGGTCTGGTTCACCCTTGCATTTATCGAGATCGCGGTGAATCTGCTGCATAAAAGCATGGAAGTGGATGCGCTTCTTGCGACGATAAGGCACCGAGTCGTAGAAACAATCCATCAGGAAGCTCTTGCCTCGCCCCACCCCCCCCCAGAAATACACGCCTTTGGGCGGCTTGGGTGGTGACAGCAGGCGTTTGAACGTACTGCTCCGGTCGACTTTGAAAGACAGCAGATTAGTGTACAGCGCCTGCAGGGCGATGGCCGCCGCCATCTGGGCGGCATCCGCGACATAACCGCGGGAGTCAAGCAAAGCTTTGTATGCATCAAGCATACCCTGGGCGGCGACGTTCAATTTTCTGTGCGGCATTGGTACTGGGTTGTGCGTTGGGTAAAGACGATATTTTCGCAAATAAAAAAGGCGGGTGCGTAACCGCAACCCGCCTTTATGGCTTATCGACGCGCGATCAGAAGTTCAGCGTGCGCTTGTCGCAAGCCAGCGCGGCTTCATGCACGGTCTTAGACAGGGTTGGGTGAGCGTGGCAGATGCGGGCCAGGTCCTCGGAAGCACCACCGAATTCCATCGCCACAACGGCTTCGGCGATGATTTCGGAAGCATTGGCACCGATGATGTGCACGCCGAGGATGCGGTCAGTCTTCTTGCAAGCCAGCATCTTCACGAAGCCGGATGGATCACCCATACCCAAGGCACGGCCGTTAGCCAGGAAGGGCACCTTGCCGACCTTGTACTCGACGCCTTCAGCCTTGAGCGCCTGCTCGGTCTTGCCGACCCACGCGATTTCCGGCGAGGTATAGATAACCCAGGGAATGGTGTCGAAGTTACAGTGACCGGCTTGGCCAGCCATCAGCTCGGCGACCATGACACCTTCTTCGTGGGCCTTGTGCGCCAGCATCGGACCACGAACCACGTCGCCGATAGCCCAGACGCCCGGCAGGTTGGTCTGACAATGGCCATCGACTTCGACGAAGCCACGAGCATCGAGCTTGAGGCCTACGCCTTCGGCATTCAGGCCGTCGGTGTTCGGCACGCGACCAATGGAAACGATCAGGCGGTCGGCATCCAGCTTCTGGACCTTGCCATCCTTGTCTTCGTAGGCAATCGAAACGCCCTTCTTGGTCGTCTTGATGTCGCCGATCTTGACGCCCATCTGGATGTTCAGGCCCTGCTTGGTGAACAGCTTGAGCGCTTCCTTGGCGACATCGACGTCAGCCACCGACAGGAAGTCCGGCAGTGCTTCGAGGACGGTCACTTCGGAACCGACGCGACGCCACACCGAACCCATTTCCAGACCGATGACGCCGGCGCCGATGATGGCCAGCTTCTTCGGCACGGATTCCTGGTTCAGGGCACCTTCGTTGTCCATGACGATCTTCTGGTCGACCGGCACGTTCGGCAGGTGACGGGCCTTGGAACCGGTAGCGACGATGACCTGCTTGGCCAGCACTTCCTCGGCGCCAACCTTGACTTTGTAGTAGTCGCCTTCCTTGCCGACGAAGGAACCGTGGCCAGCCAGGAAGGTGACCTTGTTCTTCTTCAGCAGCATCTTGATGCCGGAGGTCAGCTGATTGACCACGCCATCCTTGCGCGCCTTCATGGTCGGCACGTCGATGGTCGCCTTGCCGACCTTGATACCTTGGGCCTCGAAGCTGTGGTTGGCTTCCTCGAACAAGTGCGAGGTGTGCAACAGGGCCTTGGACGGAATGCAGCCGACGTTCAGGCAGGTGCCGCCGAGACGCGGCTCGCCCTTCGGGTCAGCGTAGGGATTGGATTCGGCGCAGGCGGCCGAGAAACCGAGCTGGGAAGCGCGAATGGCCGCGATGTAGCCGCCTGGACCGCCGCCGATAACGAGCACGTCAAATTGCTTGGACATGTGACAAACCTTTCAGAATTCAGATGTGCAAAGGCGCCAGCACCCCTTGCAGGGAACTGGCGCCGGCAAACGTCGATTAGACGCCGAGCAGCAGGCGGGACGGATCTTCCAGCGCTTCCTTCATGGTCACCAGACCGAGGACGGCTTCGCGGCCGTCGATGATGCGGTGATCGTAGGACATGGCCAGGTAGTTCATCGGACGCACGACGACTTGACCGTTCTCAACCATGGCGCGGTCCTTTGTGGCGTGAATGCCCAGGATGGCCGATTGCGGCGGGTTGATGATCGGGGTGGACATCATGGAACCGAAGATGCCGCCGTTGGAGATGGAGAAGGTACCGCCGGTCAGTTCTTCGATCGACAGCTTGCCGTCCTTGGCCTTGGCGCCGAATTCGGCGATCTTCTTTTCGATCTCGGCGATGCTCAGCTGGTCGGCATTGCGGATGATCGGCACGACCAGGCCACGGGGCGAACCAACAGCGATACCGATGTCGATGTAGCCGTGATAGATGATGTCGTTACCGTCGACCGAGGCGTTCAGGATCGGGAATTTCTGCAGGGCGGCGCAAGCGGCCTTGACGAAGAAGCCCATGAAGCCCAGGCGAACGCCATGGGTCTTCTCGAACTTCTCGCCGTACTGCTTGCGCAGCGCCATCATCGGGCCCATGTTCACTTCGTTGAACGTGGTCAGAATGGCATTGGTCTGCTGGGATTGCAGCAGACGCTCGGCAATACGGGCACGCAGACGGGTCATCGGCACGCGTTGCTCGGTACGGTCGCCGAGAGCGACGCCGGTGCTCGGTGCGGAAATGTTGATCGTCGGGGTAGCCGGAGCAGAGGCCGGACCGGCCTTCGGCGCAGCAGCGACGGCGTCTTCCTTGGTCACGCGACCGCCACGACCGGAGCCTGCAACGTCGGCAGCCGCAATACCCTTCTCATCGAGGATCTTGCGCGCCGATGGGCTTGCGGTACCAGCCGGAGCGGCGGCAGCTGCGGCCGGAGAAGCCTTGGCGGCCGGAGCGGCTGCCTTCGGCGCTTCGGCCGCCGGAGCAGCAGCACCCGCCTTGGCTTCGGTATCGATGCGGGCGATCAGTTCGCCGGAGACGACGGTTTCGCCGTCGCCCTTGACGATTTCGACCAGCACGCCGGCACCCGGAGATGGCACTTCGAGAACGACTTTGTCGGTTTCGATATCGATCAGGATTTCATCGCGCGCAACAGCTTCGCCGATTTTCTTTTTCCAGGAAGCCAGCGTGCCTTCAGCAACAGACTCGGACAACTGGGGAACTTGAACTTCGATAATGCTCATGTGTGACTCCACTCTGTTGTTTTATTAGTACTCGATCTTGCCCAGTGCAGACTCGATCAAAGCTTTGGTTTGCTCGTTATGCTTGGCTAGGTAACCGACCGCCGGCGACGACGAAGCCGGACGCGAAACCAGCAGCATCTTCTGCTTGGCGCCCAGTTGGGTATCTAGGTGGTGACGAGAGGCGATCCAGTACCAAGCGCCCTGATTGCGCGGCTCTTCCTGCGCCCAAACGATCTCGGTAGCCTTCGGGTACTTGGCCAGCTCGATCTGCAGGGAATCCTTCGGGAACGGATAGAGCTGTTCCAGACGCACGATGGCGATGTCCTTGATACCCTTTTCGCGACGAGCGTTGACCAGATCGTAATAGACCTTGCCCGAGCAGAGGATGACGCGCTTGACCTTCTTCGGGTCCAGATCGTCGACTTCGCCGATAACACGTTTGAATTCACCGTTGGCCAGTTCTTCCAGGGAAGAGCTCGCATCCTTGTGGCGCAGCAGGGACTTCGGCGACATAACGATGAGCGGCTTGCGCTGCATACGGACAGCCTGGCGGCGCAACATGTGGAAGACCTGAGCAGCCGAAGTCGGCATGCAGACCTCCATGTTCATCTCGGCACACAACTGCATAAAGCGTTCCGGACGGGCTGAGGAGTGCTCCGGACCCTGTCCTTCATAGCCGTGCGGGAGCAGCATGACCAAGCCACAGGCACGTCCCCACTTGGCTTCGCCAGAGGCGATGAATTGATCGATGACGACCTGGGCACCGTTGGCGAAGTCACCAAACTGCCCTTCCCAGATAACCAATTCATACGGGTTGGCCGAAGCGTAGCCGTAGTCGAAAGCCAGCACGGCTTCTTCCGACAGGACGGAATCGTAGCACTGGAAGCCAGCCTGTTTTTCCTGCAGGTTTTTCAGCGGGTAATAGGTGCCAACATCCCAGCTGGTGCGGTTCTGATCATGGAAGGCTGCATGGCGGTGGAAGAAGGTACCACGGCCAACGTCCTCTCCGGAGATACGCACGCCATAACCGGAAACCAGCAGCGAAGCATAGGCCAGATTCTCGGCCATACCCCAGTCGACCGGCAATTTGCCCTCGCCCATGGCGGCGCGATCCTCGACAATTTTTTTGACGCGCGAATGCAGCGTGAATCCTTCGGGAACCGTGGTTAGTCCCTTGGCCAGGCGCTTAAGCTCTTTCATTGGGACTGTCGTATCGCAGTTCTCAATGTAGGTCTTGGTCAGGAACGGGGTCCAATCAATGGTATTCGGATGCTTGTAGCCGGCCAGGACCGGGTTGTACAACAACTCGCCCTTGTCGAGGTGAGCACGGTACTCGGTGATCATCTGGTCCGGACCGTCGGCCGGCAGCACGCCTTCGGCGATCAGCTTATCGCCGTAAAGCTTGCGGGTACCCGGATGCTTGCTGATGATCTTGTACATCAGCGGCTGGGTGACCATCGGCTCGTCCTGCTCGTTGTGGCCGAGCTTACGGTAACAGATGATGTCGATCACGACATCCTTCTGGAAGGTCTGGCGGTACTCGACGGCCAGTTGGGTAACCAGTGCCACCGCTTCCGGATCATCGCCATTGACGTGGAAAATTGGCGCATCGACCATCTTGAAGATGTCGGTACAGTAATGACCGGAGCGGTAATCGCGCGGATCAGAGGTGGTGAACCCGACCTGGTTATTGACCACGATGTGCAGAACGCCGCCGACGCCGTAACCACGGGTCTGCGCAAAGTTGAGCATTTCCTGGTTGACGCCCTGACCCGCGACGGCGGCATCGCCGTGCACTAGGATCGGCATAACCTTCTGCTTGCTACCTTCGCCACGACGAACCTGGCGAGCATAGACGGAACCAGCCACTACTGGATTGACGATCTCGAGGTGCGACGGGTTGAAAGCCAACGTCAGATGGCAGGGGCCACCCGGGGTCGCTACATCGGACGAGAAACCCATGTGGTACTTGACGTCGCCGGCCGACAGATCGCTTTTTTTCTTGCCTTCGAATTCAGCGAAAAGCATGGACGGTGCCTTGCCCAGGGTGTTGACCAGCACGTTCAGGCGACCACGGTGGGCCATGCCAACGACAACCTCATCGACGCCCAGTTTGCCACCCGTACGGATGGCTTCATCCATCGACACAATCAGGGATTCGCCGCCCTCCAGAGAGAAGCGTTTCTGGCCGACATACTTGGTATGCAGGTAGCGCTCCAGGGTTTCAGCCGCGGTCAGACGCTCGAGAATGCGCTTCTTCTGCTCAGCATTGTAGGACGGACGCGAACGGATATTTTCCAGACGTTCCTGTAGCCAGCGCTTCTCGTTGTAGTCGGTCATATACATGTACTCGACGCCAACGGTGCCACAATAGGTCTGCTTCAGGGTTTCCAGGATGTCGCCCAGTTTGGCATTCTCCGGTAGCCCCTTCAGGGAACCGGCACTGAAGGTCTGATTCAGGTCGGCATCGGTGAAACCGTAGAAAGACGGCTCCAGTTCGTCGATCTTCGGACGGGCCAGACGCTTGAGCGGATCAAGATCGGCCCAACGGGTACCGAGCGAGCGATAGGCGGTGACCAGTTGACCGACAGCGGATTGTTTCCGGTGTTCGGTCGAAGTCGATGCCGGTGCGGCCTGGCGGAAACCGCCATCCTTGGCCAGCTCGGCAAAGGCGGCAATGACCGGTGCATGGGCAACATCGCGAGCAACGTAACCCGGCATCTGGGCCAAGCGGTCAAAATAATCACGCCATTCTGCCGAAACAGAAGTCGGATCGTTCAAGTAGCTTTCGTACAACTCCTCCACGAACGGCGCATTACCGCCAAAGTACATGGTGCTGTCGAACAGTTGGTTCATCGTAGTCATAGGCATCCCCTCTAGGGTATTTTTTTCATTCGTAGCTGCTTCTGTGCGGTGCTACAAATCTCCGCAGGTAAAAAAAGGGCGGCCACGCGGCCGCCCAATTTTTTCTTTAGCCGCGTTGGGCGAGCGGTACGACATCGCGCTTGGCAGCGCCGATGTACAGCTGACGCGGACGGCCAATCTTGTATTCCGGATCGGTCAGCATTTCCTCCCACTGCGTCATCCAGCCAACCGTACGGGCCAGCGCGAAGATACAGGTGAACATTTCGGTCGGGATGCCGATGGCCTTCTGTACGATACCGGAGTAGAAGTCGACGTTCGGGTACAGCTTCTTCTCGACGAAGTACGGATCTTCCAGAGCGATCTTTTCCAGTTCCATGGCCAGCTTGAACAAACGATCGTTCTGCAGACCGAGTTCGGAAAGAACATCGCCGCAAACCTTGCGCATCAGCTTGGCGCGCGGATCGAAGTTCTTGTAAACACGGTGACCGAAACCCATCAGCTTAAAGGAATCATTCTTATCCTTGGCGCGGTTGATATATTCACCAACACGGGAAACGTCGCCGATCTCTTCCAGCATCTGCAAGCAGGCCTCGTTGGCACCACCGTGAGCCGGACCCCACAAACAGGCGATACCGGCAGCGATGCAGGCGTACGGGTTGGCACCCGAGGAGCCGGCCAAGCGCACCGTCGAGGTGGATGCATTCTGCTCGTGATCGGCGTGCAGTGTGAAGATGACGTCCAGTGCGTTGACCAGAACCGGATTCGGCTTGTACTTCTCGCACGGATTACCGAACATCATGCGCATGAAGTTGGCGGTGTAGTCCAGTTCGTTGTCCGGGTACATGAACGGCATGCCGGTGCTGTACTTGTAGGCCATGGCGACGATGGTCGGCATCTTGGCAACCAAGCGGTTGAAGCTGACGGCACGATGCTCCGCATCAGAGAAGTCCATCGCATCATGATAGAAGGCAGACAGGGCGCCGACAACACCGGTCATGACGGCCATCGGGTGGGCGTCGCGGCGGAAACCGGAATAGAACTTGGTCAGTTGCTCATGCACCATCGTGTGCTTCTTGATGGTATTTTCGAAGTCGGTCTTCTGCTTGGCATTTGGCAACTCACCGTTCTTCAACAGGTAGGTTACTTCAAGAAAGTTGCAGTTTTCAGCCAGTTGCTCGATCGGGTAACCGCGATACAGCAGCTCACCCTTGTCGCCGTCGATGAAGGTGACTTTAGACTTGCAGCTAGCGGTGGAGAGGAAACCGGAGTCGTAGGTAAACAAACCGGTCTTGCCACCGAGCGTGCGAATATCGACGCAGTC
>JAGWUW010000488.1 GCA_028868235.1 Betaproteobacteria bacterium
TATTCAGGATTGCAGCCTAATGAAGACATTCGCCGACCAGAAATTACCCGGGGAAAAGGTCGTCCTGACGTTCGATTTCACGTCCGCCCTGAACCCCACTGAGACGCTGACCGGTACCGCGCAGGTTTCGGTCACGGTGCGCTCTGGTAACGACACCAACCCGCTGGGGCTGCTCAATGGCTCGGCGTCGGCCGACCAGACCGGCAAGCTGTTGTTGGTCCCGGTGCAAGGCGGCAACGACTCGACCGACTACGTCATCACGGCCATTGCCCAGACCACCAATGCCTTCAAATCACCGGGACTTTCCGGGGTGCTTTCCGTTCGAGCCTGATCCATGCCAGATTTCAAGACCCTACAAGCCTCGTATCCGAAGGACGCGGACTATCCCGCGCGGACCTTCCGGATCTCGGCCTTGACGCGCGTCATTGATGGCACGCTCTACGACACGCTGGAGTATCCATTCTCCGAAGAGAAGAACGGGGCGGAGGAATACATCCCACTCGCCAAGCGGCGCCCGTCGGCGCGGACAAGGATATGCGGCACCGTCGTCAATGACTCGATTAGCCTGCTATTCAGCGAGGGGCACTTCCCGGCCGTCGAATGCGTCGACGAGGAAACGCGCGACGCGCTGACCACCGTTATCAAGGATTCGAAGCTCAACGAAGTGATGATCGATGCCGCAACGCGCGGCTCGGCCGGCTCTGTCGCTATACTGCTCCGCGTCCTCGAAGGTCGTGTGTTCTTCAATGCGATGGCGACAGCCTTTCTGACGCCGAAATGGAAGGCCAATGCGCCCGATACGCTGGAATCGGTCACCGAGCGCTACAAAGTCCGCGGGGAAGTCCTCAAGGACATGGGCTACGAAATCAAGGACGAGGACGTAAAGAAGGAGTTCTGGTTTCAGCGCGTCTGGGATGCCAAAGCCGAGACCTGGTATCTCCCGCAGTCAAAGGAAGATGCCAAGGAAGGGAAGCCGCCAAGCGTAGATCCACGCCGGACCACCGCTCACACGCTCGGGTTCGTTCCGATGGTCTGGGTTCGCAACCTTCCCGGTGGCGATGAAATCGACGGCAAGGCGACATTCCCCGACGAGGCGATCGACATCCAGATCGAGGCCGACTATCTGCTGTCGCAGGGCGGCCGAGGGCTCAAGTACCAGTCCGATCCGACCTTGCACATCAAGGAGCCGGCATTCGGCGACAGCGCCCAGATCGTCAAGGGGGCGGGCGACGCCCTGGTGACCAGTGCCGAGGGCGACGCCAAGCTGCTGGAGATTTCCGGCGATTCCGCTCATGCCGTCATGGATTGGGTCAAGGGCCTGCGCGAAATCGCACTGGAAGGCGCCGGCGGCAACCGGGCAAATGCTGACAAGCTGTCGGCGGCTCAATCCGGCCGGGCGATGGAGCTCATGAACCAGGCGCTGATCTGGCTGGCGGACAAGCTGCGGATCAGCTACGGCGAAGGCGCGCTGCTCGAACTGCTTTACATGGTGGTGAAAGCCTCCCAGGCGTATGAGCTGAAAACCAAGCGCGGCAAACCGGTACCGAAGATGGTCGACGAAGATGTCGCGCTGCGCTGGCCAGCCTGGTACCAGCCGACCTATGCCGACAAGCAGACCGAGGCCACGACGCTGGATGTCCTGCGCCAAGCCGGGCTTCTGTCGCGTGAAACCGCCGTGAAGGCAATCGCGCCGAGTTACGACATCACGGACCCGACCGACGAAATCAAGCAGATCGAAAGCGATCCTCCGCCACCCAACCTACCGGCTGCCGAACCGAAGCAGCAGCCACTTTCCGAGAGTAACGACTGATGGCCACATACAACCTCGACAACGTTGCTGGCGCCCTGATTCTCGAAGTCGCCAAGACCAAGGCCGCGTTGCGCTACGAGCGCCACTACAACGTGCTGGCACAAGCAGGCCTGGCGATTGGCGATACCGTTCAATTCACCATCCAGATTCCGGAATGGGTCCGCACGATCGTCGCCAGCAAGCGAACGAACACCGCGAATGCCGACACGCTGACCGTTCAATGCAACGACCCGGCCCTGACGCTCCCCGAAATGCTGCCGATCAAGACCGCATCGTCTGTCCAGACCGGCGGCAGCAC
>JAGWUW010000489.1 GCA_028868235.1 Betaproteobacteria bacterium
CCTGGCCTTGGCGGCTCTGGTTTGGTCGCCGACGAGGGCACTGACATAGGAAACAGTGCCGCTGGCCTTGCCATCGAAAGCGCTCGCTTTGACGGTGACTGATTGACCTACTCGAATCAGGTTCAGGCTATTGGCCGGTACAGTGCTGTCGGCCCAGACGGTGGAAAGATCGGAAATCGTGAAGATGTTGGCATCCTCCTTGACCGCGTCCCCCAAGGTGATATGTTTTTCAATCAGCATGCCGTCAAATGGTGCCCGGACGGCGTAGAGGTTAAGTGCGTCTGCATGGTCCTGCGTAACCCCTAGGGCATTGAGTTTTTGCTGGATATTGCGAACGCTGATCTGGGCTTCGCGCATCGCTTGTTGCGCCTGCAGGTAATCTTGCTCGGCAGAAATTTTATCTTCCCACAGTTTCTTTTCGCGCTCATAGGTCGTGGCCGCTAGCGACAGGCGTTTCTGCGAAGTCAGTAGCTCGCTGCGCAAATCGGACAATCCCACGCTGGCGATCACCGCCAAAACCTGGCCTTTCCTCACTTGCTGCCCAAGGCTGGCCTGCACACTCTGTACCACGCCGGCAAAGCGCGGCACAACGTGCCCGGTCTTGTCTTCGTTGAAATGGATTTCCCCGGGTAAGGTCAGAACATCCTTGATGCGTGCCGGCCCGGCCTTCAGAATCGAGATGGCGGCCGCCCTAATTTGGGTTTCTGTTAATTCAATTTTGTTATCGTCGGCTAGGATTTTCTGCGGCGACTTATTGTCAGCCTGCTGGCCCGGACCTTTGGGCTTATCGCTGTTGGCGGGAGCGACGGACTCTTTCGCTGTTTTTACTGCGGCGGGTGCGTCATCGTCGTCTACTGCGATTTGCTTACTTCCCACGATAAGAGCCCCCAATAGGACGGTGACAACGACAATGGCGGCAATCGCGATTGCCTGTTTTTTATTCAGATTAGTTTTCATAGGGAGTCTCACGGTGCTGCGAAGTGTTCAATGAGGGAGTCGTCGCCCAGAATACGGTCGATCTCGGCAGCGGCATGATAGGCGTCGAGGAGTGCCCGCACATATTGGGATTTGGCTTGTAAATAGGTGCGTTGCGCGTCCAACACGTCAAGAAAGCCAAACTTGCCGAATTCGAAGCCTTTGGTGGCAGCGTCATAGGCCGTTTGCGCGCCCGGCAAAATCTCTTGGCGCAAGGCTTCTGCCTCCTGGCGTGCGTTCGCGTAGCGTTCGTAGGCTTGCGCGGTATCGGTATCCACCCTTAGCCTGGATGCGGATAGTTCGTCGCGTGCCTTGTCGGTACGCCGCAACGCTTCGAACAAGTTGCCCTGGTTGCGGTCAAATAGCGGCAGCGGAACCGATACCCCTAGTACCGCCTGATTCCGCCCCAAATCTTCCGCCCGCTTGACGCCGACGCTGAGCGTCAGGTCGGGAGTGCGCTTACTCTGCTCCACCTGGACCAGCGCGATGCGCCGCTCGACCTCTATCTGGGCCCGCATCAATGCGGGGGCCTGGCCGGCGCGCGCCTGCAGTTCCGTGAGGGCTGGCAATACGGGGAGTGCCTCAAATTGGCTTTCTGCACGATCAAACCTGGGCGATGGATTGCCCCAAAGAGCGGTGAGGCGCTTGCGTGCCGTCGTCAATTCACCGTTGGCTTGATTCAATTCCAACCGCACAGTGGCTTCTGCCACCCGCGCCTTGGTTTCGTCGACCGGCGAGATCTTGCCTGCGGCGACCCGGTGGGCGGCGGCCGTCGTCGCGCGCTGCGCCAGTTCGAGCGACGCCTGGCTAAGTCGCAGACGTTCCTGGGCGGCGACGACATCGAAAAATGCAGAAATGACGGCGGCACGGATTTCGGCGCGCTTGGCTGCCAGGTCCGCCTGTGCAGCGTCCCGGCCGCGTTCGGCCGCTGTGATCCTGGCGTTACGCTTGCCGCCCAGTTCCAGCGCCTGGTTGATCTGGAGCGTCGTAGTGCGCGTATCCTTGCGCAGGTCTTCAACCTGGAGTGACAAGTCCGGATTGGGGCTGGCGCCGGCTTGCATGACTTGTCCCTCCGCTGCAGCGGTCTCTTGCCTGGCCGCCGACAGGTCGGGATTCACCTGCAATGCCAGCG
>JAGWUW010000490.1 GCA_028868235.1 Betaproteobacteria bacterium
CGGTAGACAGGCGGTGGGCGATGACGAGCGTCGTACGACCAATGGCGACCTGTTCCAGCTGGCTCTGGATGGCCCGTTCAGTTGCCGAGTCGAGCGCAGAGGTGGCTTCGTCGAAGATCAGGATGGGGGGATTCTTGAGCAGGGCGCGGGCAATGGCGACCCGCTGCTTTTCGCCGCCGGACAGCTTCAGGCCACGTTCCCCGACCTTGGTTTCGTATTTGAGAGGTAGCGATTCAATGAATTCGTGCAACTGGGCGGCACGCGCGGCAGCGACCACTTCCTCGCGGCTAGCTGTCGGCCGGCCGTAGTTGATGTTGTAGAAGATCGTGTCGTTGAACAGCACGGTGTCTTGCGGAACGATGCCGATGGCGGCGCGCAGGCTGCCCTGCCGGAGGCTGCGCAGGTCGTGTCCGTTGATGCGGATGGCGCCGCCGCTTACGTCATAAAAGCGATAGAGCAGGCGAGCCAGCGTCGATTTGCCGGCTCCTGAGTGACCGACGACAGCGACTGTTTTACCGGGCGGAATCGCAAAGCTCAGGTTTTTTAGAATCTGGCGATTGGGTTCGTAGGCGAAATTGACCGCGTCGAAATTGATCTGCAGCGGCCCCACCGGCAGGTCGCGCGCGTCGGGAGCATCGGCGATTTCCTGGTTTTCCTGGAGCAGATTGAACATGCGCTCGATATCGGTCAGCGCCTGCCGGATTTCGCGATAAACGATACCGAGGAAATTGAGCGGAATGTAGAGCTGGATGAGGAAGGCGTTGACCAGAACGAGGTCACCAATGGTCATTTGCCCGTCGACCACGCCGCTGGCGGCGCGCCACATCATGGCCGTGACGCCGAGGGCGATGATCGCCGCCTGGCCGAGGTTCAGGTAGGCCAGCGTGGTCTGGCTGCGGGTGGCAGCCTCTTCCCATTTGATCAGTTGCTCGTCGTAGCGGCGAGCTTCCCAGGCTTCGTTGTTGAAGTATTTGACCGTCTCGTAGTTGAGCAGGCTGTCGATGGCGCGGCTGTTGGCGGCGGAGTCGTTTTCATTGACGGCGCGGCGGATGTCGATGCGCCAGTTGCTGACCTTGATGGTGAAGACAACGTAGGCGACCAGCGACAGCAGGGTGATGATCACGTAGCCGACGTCGTATTTGACGAACAGGATGCCGAGGACCAGGGTGATTTCGACCAGGGTCGGCAGGATGGAGTAGAGGGTGTAGGAAATCAGGCTGGAGATCGACCGGCTGCCGCGCTCTACGTCACGGGAAACGCCGCCGGTCTGTCGTTCGAGGTGAAAACGCAGCGACAGGGCGTGCAAATGCCGGAAAACCTCGAGCGAAACCTGGCGCACGGCGCGCTGGGTGACGCGGGCAAACAGGATTTCGCGCAGTTCGGTGAACAGTGAGGTGGAAAAGCGCAGGGCGCCATAGAGGACGAGGAGCAGGATGGGCAGGGCGAGCAATTGCTGCTCGCCGCTCAGGCCGTCGATCATGTCCTTGAAGATCATTGGCACGCCGACGTTGGCCAGCTTGGCGCCGATCAGGCAGCCCAGCGCGGCGAGAACACGCAGCCGATAGCGCCACAGATAAGGGAAAAGCGTGCGTATCGTCAGCCAGGCATGGGTTTGGGCAAGCGCCTGGCCGGCGGGGGGCTTGGGGAGGGCTGTCGAGCGACGCATGGGGCGTGGAGGATTTGTTATTCGTCGGGTGAGTATATGAAAACCCGCTGCTTTCCGGGAAAATCCCAGAACATTTAAATCACGAGTGAATCATGGCTGCTGCTCCCCTGGCGCTACCTGCCAAGCATTGCACGCTGCGCGTCGTTCCGATGCCGGCTGACCTCAACCAGAATGGCGATGTATTCGGCGGCTGGGTCATGGCCCAGGTCGACGTTGCCGGCGCCATTCCCGCCATGCGGCGGGCCAAGGGGCGGGTGGCGACCGTTTCCGTCAATTCCTTCGCCTTCAAGCAGCCAGTGTCGGTGGGCGATATCGTCAGCCTTTATGCCGATCTCGTGCGCGTGGGCACGACTTCGATGACGGTTCGTGTCGAGGTCTATGCCGAGCGCAATTATGCGGCGCCGATCATCGTCAAGGTCACCGAAGCCG
>JAGWUW010000491.1 GCA_028868235.1 Betaproteobacteria bacterium
TGGTAACAACTGACTTTGCGGCTGCGGTGGGCTGTGCCGAGTTGCTCGTTATTGCCACACCGATAGCCGGTTTGCGCCCGACGACTGAGCGACTCAAGGCTCTGTCCTGTACGACGCCGGTTCTCTGGGTGTGCAAAGGTTTCGAGGCGGGTAGCGGTAAGTTGCCGCATCAGGTTGTCGGTGAGGTCTTAGGCAAGGATGTACACTGTGGAGCCTTGTCCGGTCCGAGCTTTGCCGAGGAAGTCGCCGCCGGGCAGCCGACCGCCGTTTCCCTGGCCGCAAATGACCCGGCCTTCGCCAGAGAGGCGGCTCGTCAGCTGCATACCAAGCGCTTGCGTATCTATGCCAATGACGATCTGGTAGGTGTTGAAGTCGGTGGTGCGGTGAAGAATGTGCTGGCCATAGCCACCGGGGTCTGCGATGGTCTCGGCCTTGGCCTCAATTCCCGCGCAGCGCTGATGACTCGCGGCTTGGCGGAAATTGCTCGCCTGGGGCTGGCGTTGGGCGCTGAGCGGCAGACCTTTATGGGCCTGGCTGGCATGGGTGACCTGATCTTGACCTGTACCGGCGATTTGTCGCGCAATCGTCGGGTTGGTCTGGCACTGGCGCAGAACAAGTCGTTACCGCAAATTCTCGATGAACTCGGCCATGTGGCCGAAGGTGTCTATACGGCGCGCGAAGTTGACCAGCTATCGAAGAAGCTGCTGGTCGATATGCCGATCAGTGCGGCTGTCGCGGCGGTCCTGGATGGCCGCCTGACAGCGGCACAGGCTGTCGAGCAGTTGATGGCGCGCGACCCGCGTGAAGAATTGGCCTGAGCGTTCCTTAGGGGGTGCCAGCAAAACCGATCTGTCGCCAGGCTTCAAAAACCGTAACGGCCGCCGCGTTTGATAGATTCAACGAGCGTTGCCCGGCCAGCATCGGCAGCCGCAGGCGGTTTTCCTGCCCAAATTCGGCCATGATCTCGGGCGGTAGGCCGCTGGTTTCGCGGCCAAATACGAAGACATCATTTTCCTGAAACGCAGTCGTATAGGGGCTAACATTGCCCTTGGTTGTCATCGCGAACAGGCGTCGCCCGGTTAGCGCCTGTTTGCAGGCCGCCCAGTCGGCATGGCGGACGACACGCGCATATTCGTGGTAATCCAGTCCGGCCCGGCGGCAGGACTTGTCACTGATATCGAAGCCGAGCGGTTCAACCAGATGCAGTTCGGCACCGGTGTTGGCGCACATGCGGATGATGTTGCCAGTATTAGGCGGGATTTCAGGCTGAAAGAGAACAACGGCAATCACTGTCGATTTTTGGGAGTGAAAGGGCAGCGATTAGATCACGAATTTAGTCTTTCAGTGCGCGAGCGATGACGGCGATGGCAACCGAGGCGGCGCCATGTATTTTGAGGATGCGTGCGCATTCGTTGGCGGTCGCTGCGGTCGTCATCACGTCGTCGATCAGTAGTAGATGCCGCCCAGTCAGGTCACTGCGGCATTCAAAGGCACCGCGTACATTGCGCTGCCGCTCCTTGTACGGCAAGTCGGCTTGCGGCGGGGTCGCGCGGGTGCGCAGGAGTGACTCAATGTCGACTGAAATACCGAGCATGTCGCCAAGCTGCCGGGCAATTTCGCCCGCTTGGTTGAATCCGCGCTCGCGAAGTCGCTCCGGATGCAAGGGGAGCGGAACCAATCGATCAAATGCGTGGTCTTTGGCATGGACCTTCAGCTGCTGGGCACACCACCCGGCGACTGCCAATTGGTGACCATATTTCAGAGCGTGAATGATGCGGTCTAACGGGAAGTCATAACGGAATGAGGCCAGGGTTACATCGAAATGTGGTGGGTCTTTCAGACAGGCGCCACATCGCTCACCGTGTGTTGTTTGATCTGCGCAGAGTGGGCAGCGATGCAGTGGTAGCGTAGGCAGGTCAAGATAGCAGGCCGAACAGATCAACTCTTTGCCGCTATCTGAGCCACAGAGGAGGCAGCTTGCTGGCAGGAGGCTGTTCGCGATTCGGCCTGCCAGTGCCTTGAGCGGGGTAGGGTGGGGTAAAATTGACATTCAGTTGGTGTGTCCGCGATAATTCATAATTACCGATACGTTT
>JAGWUW010000049.1 GCA_028868235.1 Betaproteobacteria bacterium
TCATTGCAGCGCCCTCACAACGACCGACGAGACGCCGTTAATTCGTTCAATGCTGAAAATAAACTTGTTTGTCCCCGTCGTATTGTAGGCGGCATATGCCGACGACGGGACCGTGTAAGAGCCGCTGACGGTCAACGACGTTGCGGATGAATTCGTGACAAGGATGTCGATTGCGCAATCGGAAGCAGGAACTGCTAGCGTCCACGCTCCGGTAACGGTTACATATTGATAATTATGCGCAGTCGGGTCCGGCGTCAGCGTGGCAGCGCTGACTGTCCCGATATTATATGGAGCGGCTATGTAGCCCTTGGTGATGGTGTCGGAAACACCTGTATTAAGCGGACGGCCAGCGGCCCGCAGATACGTGAGACACGTCCAGTTGCCCGACCCATCGGACGAGAACCAGGCTGTATCTCCCGCAGCCGTCGTGATGTTGGCCGCGCCCGGCAGGATCAATGACGCGGCGTTATAGGTCAGGATCAGAACGCCCGTAAACTTGACGAAGCGCAACAGGCTGGCACCCGTGCCAAGTGATGTAATCGTCGTCGTACCCGTGACGGAAACACCAACCGTCGAGACGCTCGAAAGGTCCGTCGTCGGAGCCGATGCGAGAGTTGTCACGCCACCGACCGGGCCAGTCGGTCCCGTGGCGCCGATGGGTCCCGTTGGCCCTGTTGCACCGGTTGATCCGGCCGGGCCCGTAGCGCCCGCCGGGCCTGTTGCACCGGTCGGGCCACCGCTTGGCCCGGTCGCGCCAGTCGGACCGGTCGGGCCCGTCGCGCCCGTGGCGCCAGCTGGGCCCGTGGCCCCCACTGGCCCCGTCGCGCCTACGGGGCCCGTTGCACCGGTTGGACCGCCGCTGGGTCCAGTCGCGCCCGTGGCGCCAGCTGGGCCCGTGGCACCGACCGGCCCCGTCGCGCCGGTCGGACCGCCGCTTGGCCCGGTCGGTCCGGATGGGCCGGATGGACCGGACGGCCCCGTGGCCCCGACAAGCCCGCGCGGGCCCTGCAGATAGGCCAGACTGATGATATGCACGCGGGCGTAGGTTTCATTGACACCGGAGATGTTGGCCGGAATGCCTAGACCATTCGTGCGCGTCAGCGAAACGCGGTAATCGAATTCGAAAGTTTCCGTTGCGCCAGCGACAGTAAAATCACCCATCAGAAAAGCGGTGCCAGCGGTCACAATATCAAGCGGACCGGTCGCGGAGAAACCTGCTTCAACGCTGTCGGAATAAAGAACTGTCGCTGTGGTTGTTGATTTGAAACGGGTCTTTGAAGCGTACGTGCCCCAGAACGGCTGTACCGCAAAGACGAGATAACTTCCGGTTGGAAGTGTGATCTGGTTCGACGCCAGCGATGCACCAGATATTGCGTTCTGCACGGTTTCGACGGTGTTAAGCGGGATTGTTCCCCAGCTTCCGCTTGTCGCGTTCCCACCGCTCGTATTGGTCGTTTGCTGGTTCGAAACGATGTACTGCTGTAGAAAGCCGCTTGATGGCGTGGGCATTCCCGTCTGATCTGACCAGGCCGAGCCCGTCCATACCGTATAAAGGCTTTCGGCCGTGACATAGACCATCCAGCCCGCAACCGGCGTGTAGAGTATCCAATTCGATACGCCGTCCCATTCGACCACATTGCCAGCGACGAAACCGGATACGGCCCATGTGCCGGTGATGGTGCCTTGCAGAATATGCCGCTCGCCTGCAGACGGAGCGGCAGGCGGCGACGACAGGCGGCTCGATACCGTGAAAAATGCGTTCTTGCTGGTGATCAGCGTGGGCGTATAGGCCGTGCAGTGAAAGCCCGCGCCGTCGCATGTGATCGTGACACCTTCGCCATAAGCAGACAGAACCTTGTTCGGTCCTGAATTTCCGGGATAGGTGATCGTCTGGCCGAGCAGCGTTGAAATAATGACGGCGTTTGCCGACCCGATATGCCGGATCGAGATATTCCAATTATCGCCGAGCGTGATGGCCGAGGTCAGCGTTATGACGACGTTGCCGCCGGAGCAATTGCAATTGAGCACCTTGCCGCGATCACCGGCCACTGCGGTATAGGCCGAGGTCTTGATGACGTTCGGGTTCTGCGGCAGGGCGGCGGCCGTCGTGCTTGGGATGACCAGCGCACCCAGGCGGTTGTCATATGTGGCAACCGTTGTGCCGTCCGCGCGGAGAATGACGACCTTATAAGCCGCCGACCCCACATAAACGTCGGTTGGCGTGTTGCCGTCCGAGGTCGGCAGGCCGCCGGAGTTGGTTGTGATGCTAGAGCCAAGCGAGGTCGTCAAGCCGCTGTCGGCATAGACGGCCATCGGCGTGGTCGTGCCGGCCAGATAGAAGTTGACGGTAGCGCCAGAGAGTGGCGCGCCGGACGTATCAAGGATACGCTCACCGGGGGAAAAGACGAGGGTGGAAGCGGTCATTTATCGGCCTCTTGCCCACGGGGCGACGAGGCCCGGCGTTGTCTGCAATAGCTGCTGAATTTGCGCGGCCATGGAATCGGTCGGCGTCTGATCCCAAGCGGCGTTGATTTGGTCTTGCAGGTTGGCAGGCTGAGCCGCCGACTGCAGCCTATTGGCCATCACGGGAGAGGATGGCGGTTGCAGGCTTGAAAGACGGTTGTAGGACTGAGTTGGATCATTCATGGACAAAGCCGCCTGTGCGTTGATCATAAGCGTGTTCGTCGTCCATCAGGAGGACGTGTGCCCACGGGTGTTTGCTTTTCCACTCTTTTGCGTACTCGTCGGAGACCGGCTGATCTTTGGCGTCGAGCGGCTTTCGAAACCCGATGATGTATGTCGGCACGCCCTTGTTGTAGAGTTCGTGCGCGGCGTCAGCCTCATCATCGTCATGCATGGCGTTTTCGACCACGGCGTAGGATGGCCTTAGGTCCGGTCGGCGCGTCATCACCTTGTCCCAGGCGTCCGCGTTGTTCTTGGCGACGAACCCTGCACCACCCGCCTTGATCGCGTCCGCGACTTTTTCCAGCCGCGATGCGCTCATGCGATGCGTGTTATCGAAATGAATGTCGTCGGCACCCTTGGCAACCAAGCCCTTCACGTCATCGGTCAATTGCGCGAGCTTTTCCGGCGTGTCGAAATTGTTGACGCCTTCGCCTTCCTTGGCTCCGCCCCATTCCCGGCCGCCGCCGCCGCCGACATGGTATGCCGTGATCTTGCCGCCTGCCTTCTTAATGGCCGCGACTGCATCCGGCGCGCCTTGCGTGTTCAAATCGAAGTCAAACCGTTTGGTGCCCAATGCCACGGCCTGCTTGACCTCATCCGGTGTCGGCGGTTCCTCGAGCGAGGTCCAAAGGTTTGGCTTACTGCCGATTTCCTCGGCCTTGGCCTTGTCCGGCGCCACCGATTCCAACGCCTGCGTCATGCTTGCGGCAATTTTCTTGCCGATGTCGGTATCCTGGCCGCCGGTGTTGGCGATTTGCGAGATGAGTTGCCGTGCCTGCGTTGGCGTCTTCACTGCCGCCGCCCGGATCAGCGCCTGCATGTAGCGTGGCGATGAAAGCAGCCGCGCCGTGCCGTAGGTGCCAAGGCTCGCAACTATGCCCGCGACAGGATGCGTCACCAGGGCAATGCCGAGACCGATGTCGCTGTGGTGCACCGTGTTTCTGATCTCGGGCAACGTCGTGACGGATTTTTCAAACGGCTGCAGTTTGCCCGCGATTTTCTCAAGTGCTTGCAGCCGGTCCCATATGGCTTTGCCTTCCGGCGTGGCCGACATGACGGCCCGCGATTCTGGCTTGATTTCCTTGACGGCGCGGAAGAAGTCGAAGGCGTTCTTGCTGCCGTCCGTCGTCTGGGCGATGATCGCCGCGACGCCCTTGGAAATCTGCGCGGAATCGCCCTTTTCTTTCAGGACACGCATATAGGGCCGCAAGAGCTGCAGATTGCCGTCCTTGGCGGCATCGGAAAGCCGCGTCATGGCCTGCAGCGGTTCAACCTTGTCGCCGAAGATTTTCGCCAGCGGCTGGCGCATCGTGGCCAAGTGTTCTCTGTACCGCTCGTCAAGCTGACGGTCGATCAGCGCGGCGCGTTCGCCCTTGGCGCCAGCACCGTTCATGAATTTCCGGATGTCGCCCGACACCGCGCCTTCGAGCCGCCGCAGCGCCGCCGCATCGGCCGTGCGCGGCATCCCCGGATAAGGGGGCCGTTCGGCGTCGCGCGCGGCGCGCCGGATCGACGAGCGCAGATCTCGCAATCCCTGCACGCCGGGGAATAGCTGGCCTTTCTTCCGGTAATCCGCCGCTGTTTCGAGGCGGTCCATCACGTCATTGCCGAACAGGCCGCGCAGATGTTTGGCGAGGTCCGGGCGCATCTCGCCGTTTTCGCCGAACACCTGACCGTCTTTGTAGCCTTTGAGCTGCAGACTAGTACGGGCTTCCTTCGCCAGGTTGTCGAGCAATGTTTCAGTCTGTGTCTTGACGAGGGAACCGCTCGGCCCCGGTCCACCGAGCGGGTTTTTCTGAAACTTCGGCACGTCGCGCATGTGCCGCTCATAGGCGGCGCTCGCCTCGGTCGGGTAGGTGTCCTTGCTGCGGCCGAACTCGAAGCCCGGCTGCTGCTTGCGCTGGCGCTCATAGGCCGCCTGTGCATCGGCTTCCGCTTTTCGCGTGGCCGCCCATGCATCGGCCTGCGAACGGTCCTGCAGGCGCTGCGTTTCCTGGCGCGCGCGCGCGTTGGCGTCGTTCTGCTGGCGAAGCAATTCCTGCGTCTTTCGGAATTGGGTCTCGCGGGCGGCGTCGTTGATCGATTTATCGATGGCTTTGTGAAAGGCATCGTCCGCCGCCTGGTTCTGCTGGTCATAGTGCTCGCGCAAGGCGTTGACCCAGTTTGCCTCACGCTCCGGTTCCCATTTGGCCAGCGTCTGGTGATAGTTGGCCTTGGCCGCCTCGCGTTCGGCAACCGCACCCTTCAAATCCTGGAATGATTTGACCGGATCAGGTCCGGTGTAATGCGGGTGGTTGAGGTCTTGCCAGAGCTTTTCCGGGTCGCCGTTGTACTGCTTGACCAGATCGGGATTGGCCTGAAACTCTTTCTTGAAATCGTCGGCCTTGGCGTTGGCGATGTCGAACTTCCGCCGCATGTCGAGTTCTGCGGCGGAAATCTCTTTCTGCGCCGCGACGGAATGCGGGAAGGTTTCCTTGGGGATGTTAGCCTTGGTGATCGGAGGCCGCGTCACCATCGCGGGCTCTGCCGGTTCGACATTAATCGAATTCGGGTCGATCTTCTCCGGCTGCACCGGCGTTACTTCGGCAGGCTTGACCGGCTCGACAACGGGCTTCGGTATCTCGAAGCCGCCGGCGCCCATCGGCCCGGTCATCCGCTCGAGGTCGGCGTCGGGCATCCGCGCAATGTCGGTCGACGGGATAGACCGCTGCGTCAACTGATTGCGGGTGAAGTCCTGAATATCCTTGCCAGCGTCCGCGATCGGTTGATTGCCAAGCGGCTGTTGGACGGTCTCTTGCGCGGCCTTATGCACCGCGCCAGCGTCGGCCGCCGCTGCCTCGCGAACCGGACCGCCGAATAGACGGTTTTTGGCGACGTATTGCGATAGGGCATTGTTCGTCCCCTCCGGCGCGACGGTTGCCGGAAGCTGCGGCGTCTGGCCGGTTGCGTCCTGAAACGCCTGATAGGCTTTGCGCGCCATTTGCTGCGCGTCTGGCGACAATCCCCGCAGCCAATTGACGAAGCCGCCAATATCATTCTTGAACTTCAACACGCCTTCTATGACGGCGGGCGTCACGGCACCCATGACCATGCCGCCGAGCATTCCGGCGCCGGTATCGGCGAGACGGCCGGTTGTGTCGGTCTGTTGGCTGTCGAGCGCGCCTTGCGCCGCGCCATAGGCGCCCATAGTACGCGCGCCTTGCAAACCAGCCTGATAGAGCCGGTTCATGTTGGTCGCGACGGCCGGTAATTCAGCGCCAGCCATGAATGGCAACTTGCTGATGCCGTAGCCGCCCAAGGCCATGCCTGCGGCCTTCGCGGCATAATCACCGAAACCGTTGTTTTCGTTGTCGGCGTTGGTTACGGCCCACTCATGCGCCAGGTTGGCGTTGAATGTCGGCTCGCCGCCGGTCATGAATTGTCCGGCGGCTGTCGTGCCAGCTCGGATGATGTCGGCACCGGGGATTAGCGCGTTGGTAAATTGCCTCCCATAGCGCAGCACGCCGGTCTGCGGCACGGCTTTGACCTGACCGGACATGGAGCCGTAAAGGCCAAGATTGCCGCTTGGTGGCGATTGGTCGGGTAGTGCATCGGGCTGGCTCGGCGTCGCCCTCAATTCATCAGGCGATGTGCCTTCGCTGTTGATGTAAGCGTCGATGTCCGATTCAGGTGCATTCTTCTGCACCATGATCGCGACATTGCGCTTCACCCGCTGCAGGTCGGCCATTATTCGAGACCGTACTTATTCTTGAGACGCTGTTGCGTCACGTCTTGCTGTGTCGGCGGTGCGGCGGTGAGCGGCGGGGCCCCTTGGGCCTGACTCGGCAATCCATTGGTGCTGTAGCCGTTGTTTTCGAGATCTTGCAGTTCCTTGTATTTGTAGAGCGTTCCCGGCGCGGTCTGCGATTTGTTGCCGACGTAGGTATTGTAAATCCGGTAGAGCTGATCGAGCTTGCGGCCAACGTCATCCCGCGTATCGTCGGGCTCAATCGAGAAATACTTCAGGAACCGCACGTCTTGCGCGTTGGCATGGCGGTTGCCTTCGACGAGAGCCGTCATCGTCGCAACGGTGTGGTTCAGGTTTTCAATGGCCGCGCGCGTCGCGGGAACTTGCGACCTCAACCACGGCGTCATCGCCATATTGCGTCCGAGCATCGTTGAACCGTTGTCGACCAGTTCGTGCTTGGCGTTGACGATATCGCCGATCATTGGCGACGCCTTTGCCGCCGCGATCGACATTTTCGAGTCCGCCTTCATGTCATGCAGCGAACCGTCGTCATTATATTCAAAGCCGCTTGGAGCCTTGCCTTTCAAATAAGTCCATTGCGCCTGAGTATCCCTGTATTTGATCAGGCGTTGCCGGTCATCATCACCCTTTTTGTCAATGGCGGCTTGCCCCGTAAGGGCATACGTCGCGCGGGCATCCATGTTGCCCCCGGCTCCAACGGCAACACCTGGGATATTTTCCGCAGACTTCCCATATGGCCCCCAATCAGATTGCTTGACAGCGGCAGCGGGTTCCTCGGTGCGATCGCCGAGAACGCTCGAGAAAATATAAGGCGTGTCGATGCCCGCTTGCGGCGGAGCGGGCGCCCCCATTGCAGGTGCCGCGCCCGGTGCCGAAAGCCGGTTAGGCGGGACGATCTGGCCGTCTTCATTCATGCCGTAACCGGCCAATGGGTCGGCTTGCTGGCCGCCGTTTGGCGGTGGCGCGAACCGAGATGCTGCTGCCTTGTAATAGGCCGTGCGAGCGTTCTGCGACGCGATTTCGGCCTGCAGCTTCTGCCGCTGCAACGAGTCTTTCACTTGGCCGAACTCAGCTGCAACAAGTTGCGGGCCGGATGTCGGATCGAGATAGGCCGGATCGAGGTTTTGGTAATCCGGATGTTGCTGCAAAAACCGCTGATAGGCCGCCGTGCGCTCTGGTCCAACCGGCAATTGCGAAATCGCCATCGCTTGATTGCCCATCTGCAGGGCGTTTTGAACCTTCGTTGCCTGATCGAATTTGGATTGATTGAGGTCGGCGTTTTGCTGCTGGATTTGACGCAGCGCAGCGTTATTGTCGAGGTTGGCTTGCTGATAAGTGCCGTTCGTGTAGTCGTTCATCTGCTGCGTCAGCGCATTGAGCGGCTGGAAGTTGAGGCCCTGGGGCTGGTATGAGGTCGGAACCGGCTGGAAGCTGTCCATCAGTGAGGCCCTATCGCGAAGCCATTCCCGCCTTGACTGGCATACTGTGGCGCATAGCTATTGCTGCCCCACCCGCTCAGCATGTTACTCACGCCGCCGCTTACGCCATTATACGCATTCCCCGCCGCGCTCATCATGTTGCCGAATGGCGATGCCGCACCATTTGCGCCGGGCCGCATTCCCGCACCGAACAGGCTTCCGACCGCGCCAATCCCGCCAATGACATTGTTCGCGAATGCCTGATTACCGGCCGTTTCCGCATTCATCATGTTGCCATAGGCGTTGTTCATGCCGTTGGCCGTGTTGATGGCATTGCCTGCTGTCTGATTGCCGTAGTTGATGGCTTGGTTTGCCTGCTGACCGG
The DNA here is from genome assembly GCA_028868235.1 of Betaproteobacteria bacterium. Classification (GTDB taxonomy): domain Bacteria; phylum Pseudomonadota; class Gammaproteobacteria; order Burkholderiales; family Rhodocyclaceae; genus Azonexus. The sequence goes on from JAGWUW010000049.1 coordinate 8,237, forward strand.
CGACCTGCAAGCCCTGGCCCTGCAATCCGCTCAAACGGTTGAGGTCGGATTGCTCCATATTGTAGAGGTTCTGGTCGGTGACGCGCGTTCCGGCCAAGGCCGCCGCGCCTGAGTTATTCAGGCCAAGCGCATTGTTCGAGCGATTGACAGCCTGCAGCGATAGCTGGTTCTGCATCTGCAGATATGGATTGTTCGCATACTGCTGCATATACTGCGATTGAGCGGGGGCACCGTTCAATCCAATTGCATCGCTGTATTGCTTGTTGGCCGCTGTGCCGGTCGCGGCATAGGGCGAGAGATAGTTGTTATAGCCCGTGTTCGCGGTGTTGTAGGCATTTTGCGCCGTATTCGACGCATTGCTAATCTGTTGCGTTTGGAATTTCTCGGCCGCCTGCGCATTCTGCGAGGCATCTTGACCAGTGAACGCGCTCCAGAAGCTCATACGATCACCGTTCCGCTAAAGTTGATCCAATGTGTGCCGTTGGAGATCACCGGCACACCGACGCCATCGCTCAGCATGAACACCGTTCCGGGATTATTCGCCGCCTTCGGCAGGCTGGCCGTTTTCCGCATCGGAATTTGCACGTTGTTGTTAATTGCGGTTTGCAACCGCGCGAAGAACTGCAACCACTCTGTTGTTACATTGCCGTTCTGATCTGAGATCGGCTGCGCCTGGTTCGGGGCTTGGATGGACATCAGGGCGCCACCACATCCGTATCGATGAACGCGCCCATGAACCCGCGCGCGACGTCGGCCGACATCCGAAATCGATAAGAACGGCCTTCCTGCTTCGACGTGCCGAGCCGGTTCCATTTGACGCGGCGCGTGGTGTTTCCGGCGCGTCCCATGGGTTGCCACCGTTCGGTCGACCACGTTTGGCCATCGGCGGTCCACTGCAGCATGATTTGCGGATTCGTGTTCTGGATTCCGCCGGATAGCAGTCCTTGCCCAGGGATTGTGTCGATATAGATTTCGTTGACCTCGAGCCGCGCCGGAAAACCGGCCACCGGCGGCGTCTGCACAGTGCACACCAGCGGAGCGCCGTTTTCATCATGCGCGTCTGGCGCCAAAACGTAGAGAATGCCCTGGGTGGCGTCGCCCGCGATGATCTGGCCGCCGAACGCCAATGTCTTGCCAATGATCGACCGGCCGCCATTGCTCTGACGGTCATGCCAAAGCCCGGTCTTGGTATCGTAGACGACGCTCCAATTCGTGCCGGACAACATGCAGAACCCGTGCCCGCGCTCCGTCCAGGCGGTCCCGGTGATCCCGGCCTGATTAGTTTCCGTTGCTATCAGCCGGTCAACGTATGGCGTCGAGATCGAAACGGCCTGATCGCCCATCAGCATGGCGACCGTCGTATAATTGCCCTGGCTGTCGGTCGCGGGCCAGATGATCGTATCCGTCAGCGCTTGGCCCGACGCCAATAGGGCCGCCGGCGTCACCGAGGCCGCATTGAGACAACCGATCGTCATGGCCGTTCGGCGCGAGAACGGGAAATCCGCGCCCCCGGTGTCGGCCCACACCTCGACTTTATTCGGGCCGAACAGCACAAGATCGCGTCCGCGCGTCTTGCCGACCAGCAACGGGCCAGGCACGCTTTCCGCCGTGGCGAACGTCAGGCCATCGAACGTGGTCGCGGCGTCGATGCCCGATAGATCAAATCTGCCGGTGTACTGCGTCAACACCGAATAGCCGTCGAGGCAGCAAATGGAGTTTGGCGCCGGCAGCAGCCTCGCATTGACCGGCGCAACCGCGCCGCCCTGGTAAACGTAATAGACGCCATCGCAGACAATGGTAACTTGTCCCACGCGGTTCTGGCTCATCGTCACCAAGCCATCGGACGGTATGCCGCCGATCACCGTTTCGTCGCCCGAGGCATCGAATGCCGACAAGGTGCGACCCGCGACAACCAGCAGTTCGGTGGCCGTCGCCAGCATGGCGCGAATGCCCGCGCCGCCGGAGTGCGTTGCCCACTGCGTCAGGCCCGCGACCGGATAGAGCGGAAACTGAAAACGGCCTTCGGTCCCGGCGCTCTCGCAATACATGTTCACCAATTGCGCAACGCCCGCGTGCGGGTAGCGGCCCTGGTTCGATTGCTTGCCGAGGTCGAGCGGTTTTAGCGCCATTTCACCCGTTGAAATTATCGGTGGCGGTCTGCGGATTGGATAGGATGTAGCCCCGTTGTGGCGTCGCGATCAGAGCTCGATCAAACTTATTCTCGACCGGCTTTATGAACTTCGACTGCAACGCAATCCAGGCATCTGACGCCTGTTTCATGGTGATCGGTGACGGCTGTTTTCCGAAGTCCGGCGCGAGATAAACCGCCAGCATGTCGGCGCATCCGCGCTCGAATTGCCGGGACGACTGGCTCTTCTGCCAGGCATAGCCATCGAACACGCAATAATCGTTGACCGCCCACGATGAATTACTGTCGAGCGTCGTGGTTCCAGCCGTCGAGACTTTGTAGAGCAC
>JAGWUW010000492.1 GCA_028868235.1 Betaproteobacteria bacterium
GATGATCTTGTCCATTGCCTTGTCCCTTGGGAAACAGAAACGCGGATCCGCGTTTACGTGTGCACATTGCCGCACCGCACACCATCGATCAAAACGATTAAAAGATAGTCTGTGATCGCACTAAGCGATTAGATCAGATGAGCGCGGAGTTCAGGGACCAAGTTAGTGATCCGAAAACGAAGAGCTAAGTTTCTCTGCTATTTGCAGCGCGGTTCAATTGGCGCCCATGCTGAGTCCAGAATTCCTGCATGACAAGGTAAGTGAAAGACACCGACCAGCCAATCAGCCCAAAGCCCGTCAGGGATTCAAAACCGACCACGATCCGGTAGGCGCCATGGGGAAACAGGTCGCCAATACCCAGCGTGGTGAAACTCGTGATCGAGAAGTAGAAATAGTCGACCGCGCTGCGGGAAAAGTGGCCGGCGATCTCGCCCAGCTGAGGAAAAGGCTGCATAAACCGGTACGTAACCGCAAAGATCACGATCTCGGCCAGGTGAGCGAGAAAAACTGCCGCGATCACCACCAGGACCTTGGGTCGCGGCGGGATGGTCAGCCGGGGAATGAGCAGCGAGGTGAGGCGCAGCGCCTCATAGTGGACGATGACGCACAATCCCACGGTCGCAAAGGCAATCAGCAGGGCCCAGAACAGGATCATGGCAGCAAAGGCCTTTCCTTACGGTGGAGATCAGGGCACCTGGACTTCGATCCGTCCCAACCCCGAACTTCCGGTAACCGTGTTGCGCCCGAACAGGACGAGCGTGTAGCGCCCGCTCGCCGGCAGCGGGAGCGTCCCGGTGAAACCGCCGGGCGCAGTCGCAAATGCCAGTCTCGCCTTGCGAAGCTGATGACCATCCTGCCAGAGGCTTGCCTCAACCTCGTAATCGGCTGAGTCCCAAAGGCCGCCAGGGATCAGCGGACAACCGCACATCGGCTCGACCTTCGCCGTAATCCGCAGGCCCTCCGGCTCAAGGCTGGCCATGGGCGTTACGGCAAGGCCGGGCAATTCGATGCTCCAGCCATCGCCGGTTGTCATCGGCACTCCAGGCATCATCCAGCGCTGCGCAGTAACCTTGACGGCGGAACCTGGGCGGCCACGCGCGCCCTTGACCTCCAGTTCGACCAAGGTTGGCCTGACGAGATCCAGCGTTGCGTGAAAGGCAGCAGCATCGTCCGTCGCGCGCAGCGGGCTGCGGCCAGTCGACTGCATGATCCGATCCGTATTGCCGGTGCCGCCTGCCGTTATGCCCTCGGCGAGAATGCGCCCGCTCTCCGCATCGCGCAGGATCACCTGCGCCCCGCCAGTGCTGTCGCCAACAAACTTGGCGTCCTGACTGATGACGCGCACCGTAACCGGGGTGGGTTCGGCAATGGCAGGTGCGGCAAACAGCAGGACAGCCGGCAGGAACGCGCAGCCAAAACGTATGGCAAAGCGGCGATTGTCAGGCATTGGCGCTGACCAGCCAGATGGCATACCCCATCATCACCCCTTCGCCCGGGCGATAGTATTTGGTGTAAAGCGATGTCAGCTCCGCGGCAGCTGCTTCCTGGACCTGCGGCGGGTAATCGAGCAGCGCCTGTCCAAAGGCGAGTGCGTGGCGCACGAAGGCCTGTGCCTGCTGCGGCGTGGCGCCAGGACCGCCGACGGGCAGCTCTCCCTTGGTCGCAACGATATTCACATTGCTAAAGCCTGCGGCGACCAGCGTTTCTTCCATGTAGTCCCGATCTTCAAAGGCAAACGGTCCCGGCGCGCGCGGCACGGGCGCGGGCATTTCGATATGACGGCGGGCGACGGCCATGCCTTCGAGCATCCAGGGATTCTGCTGCGGCGGCCCCCAGACGGCAAGATCAAGCCGCCCCCCGGCCTTCAGCAGGCCTCGCAGGTTTGCGAAAGCTGGGACCGGCTCGGAAAAGAACATCGAGCCAAAGCGTGAACACAGCCGGTCGAACGGCATCTCCGGCAAGGCAACGGTCGCCGCATCGGCGCAAATGAAGCGCGCATTGGCAATTCCGGCAGCCGCCGCACGGCGCGCCGTCGCAGCGGCTAGTTCGGGTGAAATATCGATGCCGACAACTTCACCTTTCGGG
>JAGWUW010000493.1 GCA_028868235.1 Betaproteobacteria bacterium
TTTGCGAACGGCTGACTGGTCAATCTGACCGCTGTTCAATTTGGCAAAGTGCGATTTTTAACGGCATTTAGCGCTCAATCAGGAGCCGAAATTCGCACTCTAGGATCAATTTGGCGCTAGTCTCAGCCATTTGTTTGAGTGTCAGCTTCACGCCTTGCAATAGGCACAAATAAATACTGCCCATCCGGACTTCTGTTGAGCAGCATCCAATCTGCCGATACAAGACGGAAGGTTGTGCGAAAATGGCCTCTTAACGTGGGTCTAGTCAAGTGAATCAGGGGAAATGGCGTGACGAGTTTCTATGAACAGCCAATCCTCAATTCGCCTTACAAGAAGCCAACCCATTTCCATCCGCTGGATGAACACGGGCAACCGCTGGATCAGCCGCCAGTTGCCGGTCGCCGGCCTTCGAAATTCGTGGTGCCAGTGCCTAAGGCCAAGCGCAAGGGCGCTGGAACCCAGGGAAGCCTCGACCTTGAGACCTACGATGACAATGCGATCATCAATGAAATCCGCCGGCATGTAGATGATTGGCGTGATCTACCGGGCGGCGCCGATTGGGGCGTCACTCCAACAACCCAGAGGTTGCTGGAGCACTGGCGCCACCATCCATTCGCCAACCAGAAGCCCTTCTTCTGTCAGGTCGAGGCGGTCGAGACCTTGATCTGGCTGATCGAGGTGGCCAGGACGAAACGGCAATATGCGCACCTGTGGCGCGACATCGAGGCGCGGAACCTCGATGCAAATCCGGAACTGCTCCGCCTTGCACTCAAGATGGCGACAGGCGCAGGCAAAACCACGGTCATGGCGATGCTCATCGCGTGGCAGACACTAAATGCGGTGCGCGCGCCGGGGTCAGACAGGTTTTCAAAGGCGTTCCTCATTGTCACGCCGGGCATCACCATCAAGGACCGTCTGCAGGTCTTGCTGCCCGAGCACCCCGATAGCTATTACAAGTCGCGCGAGATCGTACCGGCGGACATGCTGGCTGAGCTGCAAAAGGCCAGCATCGTCATCACCAACTACCACAGCTTCCAGCACCGCGAGACCATGCAGCTTTCGAAGGTTGGCCGGGCATTCCTCAAAGGCAACAGCCGCGAGCCGATCCTTACCCGCGAGACCGACGGCCAGATGCTGGAACGGGCCTGCGGGAAGTTGCTGTCCTTCAAGAATGTCGTCGTCATCAATGACGAGGCGCATCACTGCTACCGCGAACGGGCATTGTCCGAGGAGGAAAAGCTCGACCGGGAAGCGGCAGCCGAAGCCAAGGAAAACAATGAAGCCGCGCGCCTTTGGATCAGCGGTATCGAGGCGCTTAAGCGCAAGATCGGCGTGCGGCATGTCTATGACCTGTCCGCCACGCCGTTTTTCCTGCGCGGGTCCGGCTATCAGGAAGGCACACTGTTTCCTTGGGTGGTTTCCGACTTCAGCCTGATGGATGCCATTGAGTGCGGCATCGTGAAATTGCCGCGCGTGCCGGTGGCGGACAACAGTCTTGCAGCGGACGATCCGATCTACCGCGACCTGTGGAAGCACATCGGCAAGGATCTGCTGCGGACCAAGAACCCACTCGATCTGCCGCCAATGCTGATGACGGCGCTGCACGCACTCTATTCCAACTATGAAGAGCACTACCGGGAATGGGAGGCCGAGGGCGTTGGCATCCCGCCAGTGTTCATCGTCGTGTGCCAGAACACGGCAATCTCACGCCTGATATTTGACTGGATTGCCGGGTTTGAGCGCGAAAGCGAGGACGGCGAGACCATCAATGAAGAGCGCAATTTCCACCCCGGCGCGCTCAAGCTGTTCTCGAACTACGACGAGCACGGTCAGGCCATCGCCCGCCCCAATACCATCCTGATCGACAGCAAACAGTTTGAATCAGGCGATGCAATCGATCCGGCCTTTCGCAAGATTGCCGAAGCCGAGATCGAAGCCTTCAAGGCCGAGCAGCGCCGGGCCAAAGGTGCCGGCGAGGCAGCCGAGCCGAGCGATGGAGAACTGCTGCGCGAGGTGATGAACAGCGTCGGTCGTACCGGCAAGCTAGGCGAACAGATACGCTGTGTGGTCTCGGTTTC
>JAGWUW010000494.1 GCA_028868235.1 Betaproteobacteria bacterium
GTACCAAACAGGGGAGCGGAGGAGGGCATTTCCTGCGCAGCGGCCAGTGCAGAGAAAAATGCGAACAGCAGTGTGGTAACAGGTTTTTTCATGGCAGATCACCGCGACGGAATAGGAAATAACCGGCTGTCGCACTGATCAGGCCGAGTGCGGCAGGGTAGACCAGTGCGAAGATCTTGTACCCGGTAGCACCAAACAGATCGAGGATGACGTAGGCTGATGGTCCGAGAACGATCAGTTGCGGGTCAAAGAGAGCCAGCGCGGCAGTGCGGAAAACCTGCAGCGGATTGGCCAACGCCAGGGTTACGGCGACTTCCGGGGCGACCTTGCCCTGGATCATGACGCCGAGCAGGATCAGATCGAGGAAGAGCAGGAGAATCAGCCAGACCATGAAGGCTGCACCTTGCGCCATGTCGGTGCTGCGGGCTACCGAAGAGATCAGCATGCCGATACCGAGGAAGCACATGGCCATCACGGCCAGCAGCGCAGTGTAGTAGCCGAACATGTCCCACGGTACTTCGATGCCGGCGATTGTGGCCCAGATCACGGCGCCGAGCATGGCCAGGAAAACTGGTGCGAAAACAACGACATAGCGACCGATGATTTTTCCCCAGAACCAAGCCGATAGGGAGACAGGGAGCGAGAGCAGATATTCGAAGACCCCCGCCTCACGGTCGCCGGCCACCGAGCGGACGGTAGTGATTAGCACGAAGATGGGCAGGATGGCCATGGTCAGCTGGATGTAGGTGACCAGCAGGCGGGACAGTCCGATGAAGCCTAGAACGCGCGACTCAGTGAGCCCGAAGACGAAGAGCAGCGCGACGATACCGCCGAACACCAAGGTGTAGATCTGGAACCAGCGGGCGCGCAGTGATTCGACGATATCGAGTTTGGCGGTGAGCCACAGTTGTTTCATTTACTTGCCTTTGGCCAGTACGTGCTGGCGCATGTCGGTGAAATCGAGGCTGCCGGGCATCGGCATGGCGACAGCCGCATAGTTGTAACCCATTGGTGAATTGCGGGTCACGAATTGAGCGCGACGAGGGTCAAGCCAGCGCATTTCGTCGCGGCTCTTACTATCGAAGTCGGCGATCCATATTTTTGTGGCGGCATCGGCCAGCCACGGGTATTTGTCAGACTTCTCCTTCAGCCAGAAGGCGAGGCAACCCGGGTCGTCGAACTTGAACGCGGTATTCTCCGGGCCGCCGCGCACCTCGGCAGCAAAACGGCGGTCGGAAATGACCATGCTGCAGCGCGTGCAAGTATCACGATCCCATTTGATTTCGACCATACCATCGGGCCAGCCGTCTTTTTTGCAGCCGGAGAGTATGGCAGACAGCGGAGAAAGTAGCAGGCCGCCGATGCCGATACGGCACAGAAACTCGCGGCGACGAGGTTGGCACATGTCAGTTCTCGGAAAGTGACAGATCGGCAACCAGTGCTGTGTAGCGCGAAACGATGCCGAGGAAACGTAGACGGTCGGGGCCGGCAAGGGTTCCTTCCCACAGCAGATCGTTGTCGGCAGCTGCCTTGATGCTCCAACCGTCCAGGGCCTTTGCAAAAGCCGGTTCGAAGCGCTTGAGGACGATGCGGCAGGCCAATCTATCGGTCAGGGCGACATCATCGGCCACCTTGTCGTCGAGTACCACCTTGCCCATGTCCATTTCAATGACGCGATTAACCAGCGAGGAAACCTCGTCCAGGCGGTGGCTGGAAATGATCATAGTCGCGTCGTTCAGGCGCTCTGCCAGCAGGTCGAAGAAAATCTTGCGTGCCTCGGGGTCAAGGTTGGCGGCTGGCTCGTCCATGACCAGAACCTGTGCGTCGCGGCCCAGTGCAATAGCGATGAGCAGCTTTTGCTTCATCCCCCCTGACAGACGAACGAACTGGCGCGACAGAATCTCCCCTACGTTTAGGCCGAGCCGTCGGGCAATGTCATGAATGCGCCCAGGGTCGGTGCCGCATAGAGAGGCGGAGAAATCGATCAACTGCCCAACCGGCATCTTGAGCGGCGGTGGCAGTTGCGGTACAAAACCGATCTTGCCGAGCACCGCCGTGCGGTTGCTGCGCGGGTCGAG
>JAGWUW010000050.1 GCA_028868235.1 Betaproteobacteria bacterium
GGAATTCGTAGTTGCTCACCGCACGGTCGACCGCCATGCGTTCGACGCAAGACAGGGTATGCGCATTGTGGGTGGCGAATTGCGGATAGATCACATCCGCCATATCGAGCAACCGGGCTGCGCAGACCAGGTAAGACAAATCGGTGTGTGACTTGCGGGTGAATACCGGAAACCCGGACAACCCATCGATCTGGGCGCGCTTGATTTCACTGTCCCAGTAGGCGCCCTTGACCAAGCGAATCATCATCCGGCGCTCGGCCAGGCGGGCAAGCTCGGCCAGATGATCAATGACCAGCGGCGCCCGCTTCTGGTAGGCCTGGACGACGACACCCAGTCCGTCCCAGCCGGCCAGTGACGGTTCGAAGGCGAGACGCTCGATCAGTTCGAGCGACAGGGAAAGACGGTCTGCCTCCTCGGCATCGATGTTGAAGCCAATCCGGTAATGTGCAGCGAGTTCCGCCAGTACGAGCAGACGCGGGTAGAGTTCTTCCATCACCCGCCGGTGCTGGGCGCGACAGTAGCGTGGATGCAGGGCGGACAGCTTGACCGAGATACCATCACCATCGATCACGCCACGATTGCTCGCCTGGCCGATGGTGTGTATCGCTCTCTCGTAGGCTTGGCAATAGATTTCGGCATCGTAGGTCGTCAAGGCCGCCTCGCCGAGCATGTCGAAGGAATGTGTAAAGCCGCGCCCCCTGTTGGTGCGACTACGCTCCAACGCCTGGTCGACAGTCTCGCCCATGACAAATTGCTGTCCGAGCAGATTCATCGCGAATTCAACGCCGCGCCGGATCAGCGGCTCACCGCCCCGTACGATCACGCGGGACAGGGCATTGCCCAGCGTATCTTCGCGGTGCGTCGCAACCATGGTTCCGGTAACCATCAGTCCCCAGGTCGCCGCATTGACGAACAATGAGCCGCTATGTCCAAGATGTGCCCGCCAGTCACCCTGGCTGATCTTGTCGCGAATCAGGCGATCCATGGTTTCGCCATCCGGAATGCGCAACAAGGCCTCAGCCAGACACATCAGGGCGATCCCCTCCTGGCTGGACAAGGAAAACTCGTGCATCAGGTGATCGACACCGCTGGCTGTCCGACGCTGGGCACGAACAGCCTCGACCAATTCGACCGCCCGCCGGGAGATGCTCTTCTCGTCAAGCGACAGCGCTCGATAGGCGGCGGCCAGGGCAACCACGCAGCCCTGTTCGTCGCTACGGCAAAGCCGGGCGATCTCGGCGCGGTGCGCAGCTAGACGATGCACGGTGGAGCGCTCGACGGGCATGACGGACTCTTTCAATTTAGCGGCCGGCATCCCGACCGCATTCAGCATTGATATAGACGCAACAGGGTGCTTTTGCCAAAAAGGCTTTCGACGAGGTCGACAGCAAGTTCAGCCGTCCTGTTCCGATGATCAAGTGCCGGATTGAGTTCCATGATATCGAGCGAACCGAGGCGCCCGGTGTCGGCAATCATTTCCATGCACAGTTGGGCTTCGCGATAGGTTGGGCCGCCACGCACTGTCGTGCCGACCCCCGGCGCAATTTCTGGATCCAGAAAATCGACATCCAGGCTGACATGTAAATGTGTGTCCTCATCCACCCCTGCAAGTGCCAGATCCAATGTGCGCCGCATGCCGACCTCGTCGATGTAACGCATGTCGAACACCTCGATGCCCTGTTCTAGTAACAGACGTTTTTCGCCCTTATCCACGCTGCGTACGCCGATCAGGCGAATGTCTGCTGCATTGATCGCCGGCACATGGCTACCAATGCCGGTCAATGCCGTCGGACCAAGCCCGCACAGGCAGGCTACGGGCATGCCGTGGATATTTCCACTTGGCGTGATAACTGCGGTATTGAAATCGGCATGCGCATCGAGCCACAGGATGCGCATTTTTTTGCCGCGCTCCCGACAGTGGCTGGCAACGGCACCAATCGAACCGATGGCCAGGCAATGATCGCCACCGATGACCAAGGGTAGGCGCTCCTTTTCCAGTTCACAAAAGACGGCGTTGTACACCGTCCCATTCCACGCCACCACCTCGTCGAGGTGGCGAAAGCCATCGACAGGCCCGCGCTGTGGGTTCAGCGGCCCGACCAGATCCCCGCAATCGGTGACCGGACAGCCGTAACGCGCCACCGCCTCGACAATACCAGCCACGCGCAACGCTTCCGGGCCCATGCGGGCCCCGATGACGCTAGCGCCGATATCGGTCGGGGCGCCAATGATGCTGACCGGTCGCATGCTCACTCCTCCCTCCGGTGCAAAATCAGGCGGCGTGGGAAAGATCGCCCATTTCGTCTGACAACGTGAAGAGTTTTCCCCGAACCGGACGCACCCCACCAGCAATCAGGCCGAATAGATTCTTCGGGTCGGACAAATCCGGGATCAAGGCAATCTCCTCCTCCACACCCAATTCAATAGCCAAATCACGCATGAAACGCAAGGCGGAATAATCCTCCAATGCGAAACCAACCGAATCGAAAATCGTCACCTCATCGGCGCCGCCACGCCCACCCGCTTGCCCGGTCAGAAGTTGCCACAATTCGACCACCGGAAATTCGGATGGCATCTGCTGGAGTTCCCCTTCGATACGTGTCTGTGGCTCATATTCAACGAAGACCTTGCCCATTTCAAGCACATCGCGATGCAACTCGGTCTTGCCCGGACAATCGCCGCCGATGGCATTGATGTGCATCCCCGCTTCTATCATGTCCGGCAATAGGATGGTTGCGTTTGTCTTGTCGGCCGTGGCGGTTGTCACGATATCGCAGCCACACACGGCTTCATGAGTATTGTCGAAGCGGCATGTCTTCAGCCCCATCCGGGTAAGGTTGCGCTGCAATTTCTCGGTGGCGTCCGGATCGGTGTCGAACAAATGGAACTCGTCGATGCCAAGCAGGCGATTAAAAGCCATCGCCTGAAATTCACTCTGTGCCCCATTGCCGATCAATGCCATGCGTTGGCAGTTCGGTCGCGCCAGGACGCGGGCAGCAACAGCGGACATGGCAGCCGTACGCAAAGCGGTAGTCAAGGTCAGTTCGCTGATCAGTGTCGGCGCGCCACTCTCCACATCGGCCAGCACGCCAAAGGCCATCACGGTGGACAGTCCCAGGCGATGGTTTTTCGGGTGGCCATTGACGTACTTGAAGGCATACAAACGATGATCGGCGATCGGCATCAATTCGATCACTCCATCGACTGAATGAGCGGCAATCCGCGGCGTCTTGTCGAACTCCGGCCAGCGGCGGTAATCCTCGACAAGATAATTGGCCATACGCTCCAGAGAGGTAGCAAGGCCCTGGCACATGATCATCCGGGCAGCACGTTCGGCGCTCAGGAAACGGGTGTGTATTTTGTTGGCAAGCATGGTCGGCTCCTCGGTTATCGCAGACTCGCTTGCAAGCATCATCTTCGAAATACATGTCAAGCAAAATAGCAATTTTTGATTTATTTCGGCAGATGATTAAACATAGTGATACCTAATTTTGGCGATTTGACAAAATGGACACTTTGGATCGGCAACTCATCGGGCTGTTGCGCCAAAACGCCCGTACCAGCGTCGCCACGCTGGCTCACAAGCTGAAGGTGTCGCGCGGCACTGTGACCAACCGAATAGCCAAGCTGGAAAACGAAGGGGTGATCGTCGGCTATACCGTGCAATTACGCCCGGACTCACAACCGAACGAAATCCGCGCCTGGATGAGCATCGTCGTCGCCGGCAACGAAATGCGTTCGGTAATTGCCAGCCTGCTCGGTGAACCCGGTGTAGCGGCGCTGCATGACACCAACGGCCACTGGGATTTGCTAGCCGAACTGCGCGCCGAAAACCTCAACGAACTGTCTGAAATACTGGAAAGGATCCGCCTGATCCGCAGCATCCAGACCTCCGAAACCAGCATCCACCTAGCCACCTACCGCAGCGGCAGCAGCACCTGAGAGGTTGTCGGAATCAGAGGGGCGGCAGGCCGCAACGCTGCCGTGCCCGGTTGCAGGCAGCGTGTTCGATATCGAATTCCCGGCACGGCGACGGCCGGGCGTCATAGATGGTGCAACTGACCACGACACCGACCTGACCGGCCAGTGCGATGCAGCGCGGCGCGGCGGCGTCGGTCCCGCACATACGGACGATGCTGTTCGTTACCGGAACGGTCAGCACTGGCGGAACGCCCGGCCCCCAGGCGAAAGCCCCGCCAGCCAGTTCAGCCGGATGAAAATCGACGCGAAAGCTGGCACAGCAGGCGCCGCAACTTTGGCAAACGCTCATCGCAATTCCACCCGGCAGCGCCACAGTTCGTGGCCCGAGGCCAGGTATTTCTTTTCGAAGGGGGTGATCGGATCGTCCGTTTGCCACGGTTCGGGGCTCACTGGCTGACCGCTGAGCAGAGTCAGGGCACGCGCCATTTCCTCAATGTAGATACGCCAGTTGCTGCGGCACTCCAGGACGCCGCACAGTTCCCGCCAAACCGGAAATACGGCATGGCCGTGCCAGCGTCGGGCAAGATGGCCGATTTTCGGCCACGGGTTAGGGTACAGGTTGTAATGGCGGGCCAGACGGATACCGTTATCAGCCAGTAAGCGCCAGAAATCGACCAGATCGGCACGCACAAGCAGCGCATTGGCCGGCAGTTCCATCGGCTTGCCGCGGCCTATCCGGTCGCTCGATTGATCAACCCCGAGGACGAAATGATCGGGAAAGTCCTCCGCGATGCGCAACGTACTCCACCCCACGCCGCAGCCGGCATCGAGAATCAGTGGCGCGTCCGGATTCCAGGCATCACGTGCTGCCATAGCTAGCGCAAACGCCTCGTGATTGTAGTCGAGGATGGGTTTACGGAACGGGTGGACCAGATGTCGGCGGAGCAGGCCGTCGAGATCGTCATGCGGGCCGGTCTGCGCGCTGGTAATGAAGCGGGAGTTTCCTTCCATCAGGCGGCGAGCGGCAGGATTTCGCCCCCAGCTGCCAGGACGCCGGCCTCAAGTAGCAACCGGTCGATATCTTCTGCCGCCTTGATCGGACGCAGACGCTGGTAGAGCACCTCGGCCTGCGGATAATGGCGGCGCAGCAGCATCAGCCACTGCTTGAGTCGGCCGCCAGCATGCACCGGCAGGACTCGCTGGCGAACACCTAGCCAGTAGGTAGCAACCGACGGCACCAGCTCCTCCCAGCCTCCGGTTTCCTCGCCGCGCACCTTACGCGGCAGCAGCGGGTCGGCCAGTGCACCGCGGCCGAGCATGATGTCGGCACACCCTGACTCCAACTGGCACTGGCGAAAATCGGCAACCGTCCACACTTCGCCGTTGGCAATGATCGGAATATCGAGCGCAGCCCGCACCCGATCGATCTGTGCCCAGCGGGCGGGCGGCTTGTAACCATCAACCTTGGTCCGGCCATGAACGATCAACTCATCGACACCGCCGGCCTCAATGGCTTGGGCGCAATCGACGGCCAGGCTGCTGTCGGCGATACCCAGACGCATCTTGGCAGTGAAAGGAATATTGGCCGGTACCATCGCGCGCACCGCGCTGACAATGTCGTGCAAAAGCTCAGGCTCGCCGAGCAAGGCCGAACCGCCGCGGTGGCGGAAAACGGTTGGCGCCGGGCAGCCGAAATTGAGATCGATTCCAGCCGGCTTATGCTTGATCAGACGACGCACATTGGCCGCCATGAAATGCGGATCGGAGCCGAGCAATTGAACGCGCATGGGCGTGCCGACATCTGTCCGACTGCCGTTGTGCAACTCCGGACAAGTACGCAGGAAAGTGCGGTTCGGCAGCACGCTTTCAGTAACCCGCACAAACTCGCAGATACCCCAGTCGTAGCCGCCGACAGCCGTCAGCACGTTCCGCATCAGCGGATCGGCCAGGCCTTCCATCGGGGCAAGGAGAATACGGGACATGAGGATTTGTGCAACGGCGAAAACAAGAAGTCGGGCATTATAATCCCGCTCCATGCTGCGCCTCGTTCTCGATACCAATGTGGTCCTTGATCTTTTTCACTGGGCCAATACCGACGCCATTCCGATCATGGCCGCTCTCGAGGCCGGTCGCATCCAGTGCTTCGCCGACCAGCGCACGCTCGACGAACTGCAGCGCGTGCTGACCTACCCACAACTCAAACTGACACCGGACATGATCAGCGAGCGCTATGCCCGTTACAGCAACCTCGTGCAGATGGTTCCAGATGGGGAGGCACCCTCGCTGCCGCGCTGCAAGGATCGGGATGACCAGAAGTTCCTCGAGCTTTCCGCCCGCTGCAACGCCGACGTTCTGGTTAGCAAGGACAAGGCCCTGCTCAAACTGCGCGGACGGACAAAACTGTCATTTCAGATTGTCCCTCCGGCCATTGCATCCCGACAACTCGGCAGTTGACGGCCTGACGGATACCATGCCTCCGCTCTCATGAGATTATTTTTTGCCCTTCTCATCGCCGTACTAACCCTGTTCTCTCCGGCCCAAGCCAAAACACCGGGTGAAGTCGATGCAGGCAGCCCCTTGCGTGACCTGCCACTACCGGGGCTGAATGGCCCGACCAAACAAATTTCGGACTTCCGGGGCAAACCGCTGATTATCAATGTGTGGGCGAGCTGGTGCGGCCCCTGTCGGGCCGAGATGGGTTCGCTCGATCGCCTGGCCAAACGCTACGGGAAGCAATTCACGATCATCGGCATCTCCACCGACGACTACCCGGATAACGCTCGGATATTTCTGCAGAAATCAGGCACAGCATTCCCGATGTTCATCGACAGGCAGCCATGGCCCTTGGAAAACATGCTCGGCGCCAACCGCCTGCCGCTAACCGTACTGATCGATGCCGACGGCAAGGTTCTCAGCAAATACTACGGCGCCCACGAGTGGGATAGCCGTGAAGCAGTCGATGCCATCGCCAAGGTCTTCAAGCTCAAGCTGTAGGCCGCCCGCTCACTCTGCGCGGCGACGGAACACCCAGGTCGACTTGTCCGATACCTCCGGCGCAAAGGCATAACCGTCGTAATCGAAACCCTGCAACGCTTCCGGATCGTCCAGGCGGTTGAGGACTGCATAGCGGGTCATCAGACCGCGCGCCCGCTTGGCGTAAAAGCTGATGATCTTGTACTTACCATTTTTCCAGTCCTCGAATACCGGTTGGATGACCTCGCCTTGAATCTTGCGGCCGACCGCCGCCTTGAAATACTCCTCGGAAGCAAGATTGATCACTACCGGACGCTTCGTCGCATCAAGTTCGGCATTGATGGCATTCAACAGGGTTTCCCCCCAGAAGGCATACAAATCCTTTCCCGCCTTGTTGGCAAAGCGAGTGCCCATTTCCAGGCGATAGGGCTGCATCAGGTCGAGCGGCTTCAACAAGCCATAGAGGCCGGATAGTATTCGCACATGCCGCTGGGCGAAATCGAGGTCGTCAGCCGACAAGGTTTTTGCTGAAAGACCGTCGTAAACGTCGCCATCGAAGGCCAGTACGGACTGCTTGGCGTTATCCGGCGAAAAAGGAAGCGACCAATCGGCATAGCGGTTGAAATTGAGCAACGCCAACGGGTCCGACAAATCCATGAGCTTGGCGATATCGGCCGGCGATAGCTTACGTAGCTGCTGGATCAGAATTTCCGACTGCTTCAGGTAAGCCGGCAGCGTATACCCAGTGATGTGTGGTGGCGTCTTGAAGTCGAGGGCTTTGGCGGGTGAGAGCAGGATCAACATGGTGGGAACGAATTTCCGAAGCGGATTGTGCGCAGCATTTTAACGGCTGGCACGTCGCCTCGGTGGGGGCAGCGTGGCAAAACGGCGAATCGAACAACAGGAACATTCTTTGTCTCCACCAAGACTTTGATACGATGCAGCCGCTCACGTGCACCGCGCACATTTCCCGCTGCCCAACGGAGATTGCCTTGCGCAAATTCGCTCCCCTCCTGTTTGTCTTCCTCGCTGCCTGCGCAACCGTCGCCACGCTCCGCCTGGACGACCGCTTCGGCCCGGCCGACCCGACCCGCTTCGACCATATCCTCCCGCGCACCGCACAGGCCCCGGATTACTGGCAGGAGGTACGCCCGATACTCGACCGCCGCTGTGTCACTTGCCACGCCTGCTACGACGCACCCTGCCAGCTTAATCTAGCCAGCTACAGCGGCCTGACGCGCGGAGCCAACACCAGCCAGGTGTTTGCCGACCGCCTTCTGGCAGCCGAGCCGACCCGCCTCGGTATCGATGCGCAGAGCAATGGTGAATGGCGACAAAAAGGCTTCTTCCCGGTACTGAACGAACGCCAGCCGACACCTCAAGCCAACCTTGAAGCCAGCGTCATGGCTCGCCTGCTGGCACTAAAACAAGCCCACCCGGGTCCATCCAGCGGTCCGCTGAATGATCAAGATCTCGATTTCTCGCTCAACCGCCCGCAAGTCTGCACGCCGGCTGAAGGTCTGGACGAATACACCCGCCGGCATCCAATGCGTGGCATGCCTTTCGGTCTACCACCGCTCAGTGCCGGCGAAAACGCCACGCTGACTCGCTGGCTGGCAGCCGGCGCCCCTTACCGGCCGCTCAGCCCGCTACCGGCCGCGATCATCCGCCAAGTGGCCGATTGGGAACTCTTCTTCAATGGGGATGACGCCAAGAGCCAGCTCACTGCACGTTACATCTACGAACACTGGTTTATCGGCCAATTGTGGTTCGCTGAACAACCCGGCCAGTATTTTGAGCTGGTACGCAGCCGCACGCCGCCGGGACGGCCGATTGATCTAATCGCCACCCGCCGCCCCTACGATGACCCTGGCGTTGACCGCGTCTGGTATCGCCTGCGCCGTATCGAAGCGACACCGGTCGCCAAAACCCACATGCCGCTGCTGCTCGACGCTCAACGCTTGGCACGTCTGCGTGAATGGTTCCTGAAGCCGGACTACGCCGTTGCCCGACAGCCCTCCTACGAGCCGGAAACCGCCTCCAATCCCTTCGTCACTTTTCGCGACTTGCCGCTGGTCGCCCGCTACCGGCTGATGCTCGACGAAGCGCAATTCACGCTGGCAGGGTTCATGAAGGGTCCAGTCTGCCGCGGCCAGTTCGCACTCAACTCGATCAACGACCATTTCTGGGTGTATTTCGTGGCGCCCAACGAAATGAGTGCCCAATTCATGCAGGCCATCATCGACGCGGCCAGCCCCGTGCTGCGACTGCCAGCCGAACGCGAAAGTACTGCCGGCCTGCTAGCCTGGAAGGAATACTTCCGCCTGGAACACGAATATACCGAGGCCCGCAGCCGCATCACCGCCAAGCTCAAGCAGAACGACACCCGCCCGACCCTCAACGACATCTGGGATGGTGATGGCCGCAATCCCAATGCTGCCCTCACCGTCTTCCGCCATTTCGACAGCGCCTCGGTCATCAAGGGCCTGGCTGGCGAGCGTCCGCAAACTGCCTTTGTCATCGGCTACCCCGTGCTTGAACGCATGCACTACCTGCTGGTCGCCGGTTTTGATGTCTATGGCAATGTCGGCCACCAGTTGGCGACCCGCCTGTATATGGATTTCCTGCGCATGGAGAGCGAACTGAATTTTCTCGCCCTGCTCCCGATCAAGGATAGACAACCGGTCCTCGACCACTGGTACCGGGATCGCAGCAAGCCACACAACGATTACTTTGCCGATGCTGCCCGCTTCTTCCCGCAGGAAACCGGCATCCGCTACCGTAGCAAGGACACCTTGAACGAGTTGTATGACCTGCTCAGTCAACGTACTGCCAAAGCTCGCGACCGCTCCCGCGAACTGGAGGCTAGCGGCCTGCCAGCGACCGATCTGGCCGCCCTGCGCCAACTGTCCACCATCCAGGGAATAGCCGCATCGCGTATGCCGGAAGACAGCCTGCTCGTCTATCAGCTCCCCAGCGGCAAGCCCCTGGTCTTTTCGCTGATCCGTAACAGCGCCCACACCAATGTGGCCGAAATTTTCAGCGAGGCTGACCGCCGCCTCCCCGAGGAAGACACCCTGCTGGCCATGACCGGCATCGTCGGCGCCTATCCCAACGCGATTTTCGCCATTAACCGGAACAACGCCGGCCAATTCGCCGATGCCGTCGCCGCCCTGCGCAGCGAAAGCGATCTTGCCCGTCTTACCGACGCGTACGGCATACGCCGTACCGACCCGCGCTTCTGGCCAACCAGCGATGCGATCCACGATTATTCAAAGGCCAGCCGGCCCATCGAATTCGGCATCCTCGACTACAGCCGACTGGAGAACCACTAGCCGGCGCGACGCGGATTGAGGCGCTCAAGCCGATACGCGACTGGTAAAATCCTGTTTTTGTATTTTCTGGATTACCGATGAAACGCACCCGCTTTGGTTCGCGCGACCGACTTTCCCGCGAAGCGGCAGAACTGCAACGTCTGGCCACCGGCCTTTCCGAATCCGGCGGCAAGCTAGAGGACAGCTACTGGGAAACGCAGCTGGCCGAAGTGGTCGACGGCCTGCTCAAGAACGGTGCCGAAGACGACATCAACACCGCCCTCGACCGGCTGTTCGAAGCCAACCCGCGCGCCCACGACGAACTGGCCGACATGGTCGAGTCGCGTGCCGAAACGCACCGCATGGAAGCCCAAGGCCAGGAATTCGACATCCAGCTCTTCGCCGCCCCGGTCCTCGCCTGGTCGCGCTTCTCCATCCCCGCCTGCCCA
>JAGWUW010000495.1 GCA_028868235.1 Betaproteobacteria bacterium
GCCGCGTCCTTCGACCCGAAAGTCGCGGCGGAATATGGCTCCGTCATAAGCAATGAGATGAACGCACTTGGATTGCATGTGTTCGAGGCACCGGGCGTCAACCTTGCGCGCCTTCCGGTACTCGGACGCAACTTCGAATACTTCGGCGAGGATCCGTTCCTGAGCGGGACCATGGCTGTTGCGGAAACGCGCGCCGTTCAGAGCCATGGCCTGATCGCCATGGCCAAACATTTCGCAGCCAATGAGCAGGAGACCAACCGACAAACCATCCAGGCCCGCGTCGATCCGCAGACCCTGCGCGAGTTGTACCTGTTACCGTTCGAGATGGCGGTGAAAGACGGCAAGGTCGGTGCCGTGATGTGTGCCTACAACACGGTCAATGGGGCATCCAGTTGCGAGAACCGCGCCCTGTTGACCGACGTGCTGCGCAACGACTGGGGATTCACCGGCTACGTGCAGTCCGACTTCTTCGCGATGAAGAGCACGGTCGCCACGCTTGCCGCCGGGCTCGACCATGAAATGCCGCTGCCGAGCTTCTGGTCCCCGGCCAAGATCAACGCAGCCCTTGCAAGGGGCGAGCTCACCCAGGCACAGATCGACACCGCGCTCGAACGTCGCCTCACCCAGATGTTCAAGGCCGGCATCTTCGACAGGCCGCTCAGGCAGACGCCGATCGACTTCGCAAAAAACGGTGAGGCAGCACGCAGCATCGGCACACAGACGGCTGTCCTGCTCCAGAACAACGGTCAACTCCCGCTTGCCACTGGCGTTCGCCGCGTGATGGTATTTGGCAAGGCCTCTCAGCCTTATGCCCGGCAGGCTATTGCCGGTGGTTCTATCACGGGCAAGCCGATGGGGTCCGGCGGAGGCAGTTCAGACGTTGTCCCGCATACGACCATCGCCCCGATCGATGGTCTGCGTGCCGCGCTGCCGGGGGCATCCGTGCAACTGGTCCTGGTCGACGATGCCAACAAGACTGCCACCATTGACGGCGTGGCGTTTGAATTCAACGTCGTGTTGAAGCAGGCAGCGAAGTCCGATGCGGTGATCGTCATGGCTGGCACGATCTCCGAGGAAGGCGCTGACCGTGCGACTTTTGCAAACGCCAACGGCAAAGAGCTATCGGGTTCCGCTGCGAAGGGCTCGAGCCTCGACTGGTACGCCGAAAAGCCCAATCTAATTGCCACCGCCGCCGGCCCCGCCAACCCGGCCCGTAACAGCGGCACCACGGCCATGATCCAGGCGATCCTCGGCGCGACAGGCGCCCGGACCACCCTGGTGCTCAAGGACAACGCCAGCATAGCGATCGACCCCTTCCTGATCGGTCCGCGTGGCCCGGCGATCCTAGAAGCATGGTTCCCCGGCCAGGAGGACGGTGCGATCGTTGCTGACCTGTTGACCGGCAAGGCAAATCCTTCGGGCCGCCTGCCGGTCACTTTCCCGAAGACCGGCAAGGGCTTCCTCGATGCAGCCGCACCGGCGCAATTTCCGGGTGTGCCGGGCCCTGACGGCAAAGGGCAGACCGTTACCTATTCCGAAGGCCTAGCCATCGGCTATCGCTGGTACGACGCCAACCGCAGCGGCCGATGCGGGCAGCGCAACGGGCGCAATCCATGCGTTGCATTCCCGTTTGGACACGGAATTTCCTATACTTGCACGGCTTTCGGCACGCCGACCCTGCAAGGCAATGTCGTCTCCATTCGTGTTACCAACACGGGCAAGCGCACTGGAGACGAGGTTGTCCAAGTCTATCTGACGATGCCGACCAGCACCGCCGGGCTACCTCAGCCACCCAAACGGCTAGTTGCGTTCCACAAGCTGAGCCTCCCGCCGGGCAAGTCGCAAATCGTCAAGATCGTACTCGATCCTGCGGCAAGCAACCATCCGTTCGGCGTATGGGACGAGGCCCGTCATGCATGGACCATCCCGAACGGAAAATTCGGCGTGCTGGTCGGCCGTTCCTCCGCACCGGCTGATCTTCGGCTGGCGGGCACAATCTCGCCAGTTGACGTGAAATAGACTGGCGAGGTTAGCACTTCTGAATGTCACGTCACCGCCGGGCACGACCATC
>JAGWUW010000496.1 GCA_028868235.1 Betaproteobacteria bacterium
GTCGGCCGGCCCCATACGACCCACAAGCTCATCCTCCGAATAGCCGAGCAGTCGAGCCAGAAACGGATTGACGAACTTGAAGTGCTGGTCCTGCAGGACGAAGATGCCCACCTGCGCAGCCTCCATTGCATTCCGAAACATTGTCTCCTGATCGCTCATCGTCACCGTTTTATTTGCCGATTGCCTCTCACTTCCGACAACCAATTTTTCCCCTCACTTTTTGTCACCCCGGCCGGCCATCGAAACCTCTCGTTTCATCGGCCTGCTTACCCCCTAGGTCGCCAACGCTTCAGCATGAGTGAATTCGAGACAACGGAAACCGAACTCATCGCCATGGCCGCCCCTGCCACGACCGGATTCAGCAAACCCAAGGCAGCAAGCGGAATTCCGAGCACATTGTAAATGAAAGCGAAGAAAAGATTTTGCCGTATCTTCCCCAATGTCGCGGCGGATAGATCAATGGCATCGCCGACTCCAAGCAGGTCGCTGCGCACTAGGGTCAGGTCCGCTGCCTCGATGGCCGCATCGGAGCCGGCACCTATAGCGAAGCTCACATCGGCGGCCGCCAGGGCCGGGGCATCATTGATCCCGTCACCGACCATGCCGACCAGTTGGCCACCATCCCGCAGTCCGGCCAGCGCCGCCGCTTTATCTCCCGGCAGGATGCCGGCCCGGAATTCCTCGATACCCGCCTGGGAGGCAATGGCGGCTGCAGTCGTAGCGTTATCCCCGGTCAGCATGACGACGCGGATGCCCCTTTTGCGCAAACGCGCCACAGCGGCTTGTGAGGTCGGCCGCAAAGCATCGGCCACAGCAAAAATAGCTAGAGTCACCTCACCTTCGCACAGGCACACTACGGTTTTACCTTCTCGCTGCCAGCTCAGGACGACGGGATCATCCTGGAGGTTGGACCACGCTGGGGACCCCAGGCGCAATCTGCGACCTTCGACTACCCCCTCGACCCCCATGCCGGCCATTGCCTGAAATTTGCTCACTGCTGCCATGACACCATCGCCGTAGGCCGCGACAATAGCCCTGGCCAGCGGATGTTCGGAGTTGTGCTCGAGAGCGGCGGCCAGGCGCAGTGCCTCAGGCGCCGCCAGACTGCGCGAATCACTATCCGTCACTTGCGGCTGACCACAGGTCAGGGTACCGGTCTTGTCCAGAGCCAGCACCGTGATTCTTTCTGCCCGCTCCAGTGCTTCGGCGTTCTTGACCAGTATGCCGGCCCGCGCCCCCTGGCCGGTACCGACCATGATCGCTGTCGGTGTTGCCAAGCCCAACGCGCAGGGGCAGGCAATGACCAGCACAGCTACTGCATTGACTAGCGCCTCGGCAAATTCAGCAGAATAGAACCACCAGCCAGCAAAAGTGAGCAACGCTATAGCGCAAACTGTCGGCACGAAGATACCCGAGATTCGGTCAGCCAGCCGTTGGACCGGTGCCTTGGAGCCCTGAGCCTCGCCAATTAGCCGGATGATACCGGCCAGGAGCGTATGCTCGCCGACTCCAGTGGCCTTGCAACGCAATGCCCCCTGTCCATTGGCTGTGGCTGCGTACACGTTGTCACCAGTTCGTTTGACAATGGGCATGCTTTCGCCGGTCAGCATCGCCTCGTTGAGGCTCGATTCCCCTTCGAGCACTTCGCCATCCACCGGCACACTTTCACCCGGGCGTACCAGAAAGACGTCTCCTGGCATCAGGGCATCGACGGCCATTTCGACCCACTGCCCATCTCGCTCGACCCGTGCCGTCTTCGGTTGCAGGCGGATTAGCGACTCGATGGCCTCTGAGGTCCGTGCCTTGGCTCGTGCTTCCAGTAGCTTGCCAAGCAAGACCAGCGTAATGACAGCCGCCCCGCCTTCGAAATAGACGTGCTGAGGCAAGCCGAAAATCGTCACCACCGTCGAGAATCCCCAAGCCATACTGGTACCGAGCGCGACCAGCACGTCCATATTTGCTCCACCGCCACGCAAAGCCTTATACGCACCTTCGTAGAAGCGCCAACCGATCCAGAACTGCACCGGGGTGGCCAGCACAAGTTGCAGCCAGCGCGACAATTCATTT
>JAGWUW010000497.1 GCA_028868235.1 Betaproteobacteria bacterium
CAGCGCGTCACCGTCCCACACGAACCGGGTCGTCCCGCTCGCGCCCGTCACCTCGTAAAGCCGGCCCAGCGGATCATAGCGCAGCGTCGCCGTCTTCGCCCCGGAAGCACCGACCAGCCGGTTCTCGACGTCGTACGTCAGGCTGGTCGAACCGTCATTGGTCAGGTTGCCGTTGGCATCGTACGCGAATGTCGCGGACCCCGCCGCCGTGTACTGGTTCAGCCCGTTCGCCGTGTAGGGCCGGGTCACATTGTAGAGACCCGCAAATGCGAAGACATCGTTGCTGCGCGTCAGCGTCGTGATCTGGCCCGCCGGATTGTAGGCGAAGGTCCAGGCGTTGTTCAGCCCGGCATTGCCCGCCGGGTTGTTGCTCAGCGACGTCGGCCGACCGATGCTGTCGTAGGCGTAGCTGGTGTTCACACCCCCATTGAAGGCCGTGCGCCGGCCTGCCGTATCATAGCTGTAGCTGGCCACCGTCGCCGTACCGGAGCGCTGGATCTGCGTCGGCCGGTCAAGGGCATCATAGCTGTACTGCACCGTGTTCCCGTCAGGGAAGGTCGTCGACGTCACATTGCCATGAGCATCATAGCCATGCCCGATCGCCCAGGTGCCGTCCATCGTGAGTGTCGTGCCGGTCAGCCGTCCAAACCCGTCGAAGGTGTTGGTGACCCCCTGCCCCGTGGCGCTGTCAAACCGCGCATAGGCCGGACGGTCCTGCACATCGTAGCCATAGTAGACATCGCGGGTATGCGTGGCATTGAGACCCGAGCGCTCGGGGACGATCTTGGTGGTCACCCGGTTCAGCGCATCATAGCTGTACGTCAGGGCCGAACCGTCGCGCTTGCGCAGACTGGTCCGGTTGCCGTTGGCGTCATAGCCGTACTGCTCGTAATCAGCCGCGTTGGCTGCGCCGGCAGAACCGAGCGCCGAGGCCAGGACCGTCGCCGCATCGGTCGAGCTCAGGCCCGGATTGTAAGCCGCCGGGCGCGACGTCGAGGGGAAGATCCACTGCGTCAGTCGGTCAAACCCATCGTAGACGTACTGCGCCCGGTTGCCGTTGGCATCGATCACGAACTGACGCTTCCCGTTGGCCGTGTAGCTGAACGTGGCATCCGCGTTGCCGTCAGCGGTGCCGACCGCCTTGCGCACCTGAACGAGCTGGCCGCCAGCGTCGTAGATATTGCGGGTGATCCGATCCGCCCCCTGGCTGCCCGGAGTCCCGGCCACGCAGGCATCGGATGGCGTGGTGGCAAAGGCTGCCAGATTCATCCGAACCGTCGCGCAGACAAGCTGGCCGCGATCGTCGAACGAGGCGGCATTGAGGGTCTGCACCGTGCCGCCGGCTGACTGGGCCACGCGGACCGCGTAGCGCCGGCTGTCGTAAGTGGTATCGACGCGGGAAATGACCGCCAGCGTAGTGCTCGCCGCATCGGAAACTGTCCCGGTCTCAACAGCCACCACCTTGTCGTCCGCGTCACGGTAGGTGAAACGCCTCGCAAGGCGGCTGCCGTCCGGCCTCGCTGGATCGATTTCCCAGGTCTTGGGCTTCAAACTCCCGAGACACCATCGCGTAGCGGAACGGAGACCGGCGCCTTGCCAAAGACTTCGAACACACCATCAAAAGCGAAACAACCTGACTCTTCAGAGCTTTCACCAACAAAGTTGCCCGAAAAATAGCAATGCCCTCCGGGCAGACCGATTTTTATTTTTGTGTTTCTAGAGGAAGTTTGCCAAATTTTTCTATAATCTTACGAACATTTGACCTCTCTAATAAAAACTGCTCCCTTGTCATAATATCTATTGGCCGATCAATATCTGATTGAGGTATCGTTACAAAAATACAAAACTTGTCGCCGAAAAACTTTCCTACTGCAATAGGACAAAACATTGCTCTTAGTGTAATCCACTGAGTTTGGAAATTGCAACATTCGTCAAAAAACATTAATAATTCGTTTAAAAGAATTATTGCTCCGGGCCCTTTGTGCAAAAAAGTTTCATTAGTCTCCGAATATATATACTCTACTTCTCCGTTTATTTGTAATGCCGCATAAAATGGGTTTTC
>JAGWUW010000051.1 GCA_028868235.1 Betaproteobacteria bacterium
TCGGGCCGCCGAAGCCCACCAGGCAGACATCGTCGCCCTCTCCTTCTCCTCGGCCTTCCCGCAGCGCCAGATTCCCTCCCTGTTGCAACAGTTCCGCCTGCTCCTACCGACGAAAATCCTGCTGTGGGTCGGGGGTAGCGGGGTCAAACGGCTCCCCGAAACGGAGGGCATCTCGGTACTACCCAATCTCTCCGATGCGCCCCTTGCTCTCGAAGCCTGGCGCAAAGCACATTGACCGACCATAGCATTTGCCCGCCAACGCACAAACCCCGACGTAACGCCGCGTACGCCTTTGTATCTCTTTGTATCTCTTTGTTTCATGACGGATCAAGGCTCAACCTTCTCCGCAGAATGACGTTATTAGAAACAAGAGCGGTGAGTTCTCCGCCCGGTCCCCAAGGAGTTGTGTCATGACCTACTGCAGCCAACTGGATATCGAATCGCTTGCCGCAACCGCCAGCCGGGCGGCCGCCTATATCGACGACTGCGACAGCGGGGCCAGCGACGTCCGCCTCGACCCGGATTACTACTTGGCCTGTAGCCATGTGCTGGTGCAGATATTCAAGGTTTGCGATGCCCGCCACAACTTCCCGATGCTGCTGGAACATTCAGCCGCCGCGCGCGAGGTCGACGAAGCATTCCGCATCGCGTATCGGATCGAGTTGAACCGTTCTGCCTTCTATCCCGAACTCGACATGATCCTGCGCCGCAGCACTGCCTGAAACCGGGCACCAAAGTGCGTTTTCGCGCCGGGGAGATCAACTGGCACTAAAATGGGACCGTTGCCACTCATTGTCCCTCCCCATGTCCTACGCTCAGCCGAACTTCGAAACAAAAATCTGCCCGCCGGACCAACTCGCCGTCCGCGCAGCCCAACTGGCCCGCCCGCTGGTTTTCACCAACGGCTGCTTCGACATCCTGCACCGCGGCCATGTCACGTATCTGGCCCAAGCTGCCGCACTGGGCACCAGCATGGTGGTCGCATTGAACACCGATGCCTCGGTCAAGCGCCTGGGCAAGGGCGACGACCGACCGGTCAATGCACTCGAAGACCGCCTCGCCGTAATGGCCTCGCTCGGCTGTGTCACGCTTGTCACCTGGTTCGACGAAGACACGCCGCTGCAACGCATCCTCGACTGTAGACCAGACATCCTGGTCAAGGGCGGCGACTGGCCGGTCGACAAGATCGTCGGTTGCAATGAAGTCCGCGGCTGGGGCGGTACGGTGCACTCGATCCCCTTCATCCATCAGAAATCGACGACGGCCTTGCTCGAGAAGATACGCCGCCTATAACTGCCATGGCCCAGCCGCTGAAATCCGCCGCTACACTGACCGAACAGGAAGCGCAAATTCGGCTTAGGGCGGCTGCCTTCGTCGGCATCGGTCTGCCGGCGCTGATCTATTTCGGCATCAGCGCCAGTCTTGCGCACGAATGGCCGCTCACCATCCTCGCGCTGACCACCATCATCAGCGTCATCATCAGCTCCGCCCTGCTCTGGCGCCGGCGCGGCGGTTATGCCGCTATCCGACCGGCTGTTGCCTGCCATACGGTGCTGATGCTCTACTTGCTGGTCTTTTCCGGCCCGGAACATGCGCGCGGCCTGTGGTTCCTGACTCTGCCGCTGGTTTCCATCATGTTGTTACCACCCGAGGAGGGCAGCATCTGGGCCTTCGGCTCAACGGCCATAGGTGCCTACCTGATGCAGATCGCCGGCGGGATCGACGGTTCCAGCCCGTACACCAACACCTATATCGTCCGCTTCATCATTCTGGCAGTGCTCATTTCCGGCGTCCTGACCTGGTCGGAGATCCTGCTTCAACGCTACCGCTTGCGGCTGCTTGCCCAGAATGCGGCGCTCACGGCCGAGCGTGACCAGCTCGAAAAGGAAATCGTACAACGCGGGGCGCTGGAGGAAGAATTGCGCTACTTGGCCACGACCGACCCCCTGACCGGCCTGCTCAATCGCCGAGCCTTCATGGCCACCCTATCCGGCGAACTGACGCGCAGCCAGCGCCTGCACAACCGTTTCACCCTGCTCATGCTCGACATCGACCATTTCAAGCGGGTCAACGACACTTATGGCCATCCGACCGGTGATGCCGTGCTGGTCCATCTGGCGCTGCTCCTATCGGCGCAACTGCGCAGCATCGACAAACTGGCCCGTATCGGTGGCGAGGAATTCGCTATCATGCTGATCGATACCCGAGCCGACGCCGCCACCGGCGTCATCGAACGCCTACTCCAAGCCATACGCAGCAAGCCGGCCGAGCATCCAGAAACGCACCTGCCGATTGCCTTTACGGCCAGCATCGGCTGCACGGAAAGCCTGCCGGTGGATGATGAGCTGACAGCCCTGAGCCGGGCTGACCGAGCGCTCTACATTGCCAAGCAGGGCGGTCGCGATCGCTACGCCTGGGTGTAAGCAATCAGAGAACGACCTGCGTCCCGAGTTCGACGACCCGATTGCTTGGGATATTGAAGAACGCGGTTGCAGAGCCACCGTTGCGGAACATGGCGATAAAAATCTTTTCCCGCCAGAAGGCCATTTCCGAACCGAGACGCGGGATCAGTGTTTCTCGGCCAATAAAATAGGAGGTCTCAAGCGGGCTGAATTCCAGGCCCGCATCGGCGCACATCGCCATGGCCACCGGAATATCCGGTTCGTCCTTGAAACCGTACTGGACGATGACGCTCCAGAAGTTTTCCTTCAGCTGGCGCACCTCGACCCGGTCGATATCCGGCACGTAAGGCACGTCGAAGAACTGGACCGAAACCAGCACCACCCGCTCATGCAGCACCTTGTTGTGCATCAGGTTGTGCAGCAGGGCATGCGGCACCCCCTTGGGGTCGGCATTGAGGAACACGGAAGTACCGGCCACCCGGGTCGGCATCGACGAGGCCAGCGAATCGAGGAACATCGACAATTCCAGACGCTCGCCCTTCAACCGGTCAGCCAGCAACTGACGGCCGCGCTTCCACGTCGTCATTAGAATGAAGACAGCCATCCCGGCGACAAGCGGGAACCAGCCACCATCGGGTATCTTCAGGATGTTGGCGGTGAGGAAGACCAGTTCGACAGCCAGGAAGCATGAGAACAGCAGACCTGCCTTGATCCAACCCCATTTCCACACTTTGGCAACGACGACGGTAGCCAGAACCGAGGTAATGACCATGTCGCCGGTCACCGCGATACCGTAGGCGGCGGCCAGGTTATTCGAGGACTTGAAGCCGAGCACCAGAATCATCACGGCGATCATCAGGCCCCAATTGACTGCCGGCAGATAGATCTGCCCCTGCTCCTTCTCGGAGGTATGCTGCACCTCCATGCGCGGCACGAAACCGAGCTGCATGGCCTGCCGCGTCACCGAGAAAGCGCCGGAAATGACGGCCTGTGAAGCGATGACTGTAGCCAGGGTGGCCAAGCCGATCAATGGATAGAGCGCCCATTCCGGCGCTGACAGGAAGAACGGATTTTTAGCGGCCTCGGCATCGGCCAGAATCAACGCCCCCTGGCCGAAATAATTGAGCACCAGTGCCGGCAGCACGAAAGCAAACCAGGTACGGGAAATCGGCTTGCGGCCAAAATGCCCCATATCGGCGTAAAGCGCCTCGGCCCCAGTCACCGCCAGCACGACGTTACCCATGGCGACCAGTGACATGGCCTTATTGGCGAGCAGGAATTCGATGCCGTACAGCGGATTGAGCGCCGTCAGGATGGCCGGGTGATCGAGGATATTGTGCACTCCGAGCGTGGCCAGGGTGGCGAACCAGAGCAGCATGACTGGCCCGAAGAAGGCACCGACGACGGCCGTCCCGCTTTTCTGGACGAAGAAGAGGACGAAAAGCACGACGATGGTGATCGGAATCACAAAGGCGTGCAGCGCCGGCGCTCCAACCTCGAGCCCCTCGACGGCCGACAGCACCGAAATGGCCGGGGTGACCATGCCGTCGCCGTAGAACATGGCAGCACCGAGCACCCCGACGATCATGATCCATTTGGCGTGGTGCGGCTTGTCCTGCACGGTATGCAAGGCCAGGGCGATCAGTGCCATGATGCCACCCTCGCCCCGATTGTCGGCACGCATGATGAAGGTGACGTACTTGATCGAAACAACAATGATCAGTGCCCAGAAAAACAGCGACAGACTGCCATAGATGTTAGCCATAGTGACAGGTATCGGGTGATTGCCGGCAAAGACCTCCTTAACCGCATAGAGCGGGCTGGTCCCGATATCACCATAGACGACCCCGAGCGCGGCCAGTGCCAGCGCGGCAAAGCGCTGGCCGGTGACCTCTGCGGAAGAATGTTGACTGTTCATAACTGTTCCCTGCTCATCGGGCGGCCTTCTGATCGAGCCGCTCCTCCCCATACCGGTTTTCGAGTACCGGATTGACTGCCCGGGCGCTTAACCGCCCAGTGCGGCCTTCAGCGATTGAACTTCTTCTTCCGACTCTTCGACAATTTCGGCCAACGTTTCGGCATCGAACAAGGTATCGAGCATCGAGGTATCGACCGCTCCGTCGAGTTCTGGATCGCGCCAGCACGAAGTCCGGTTGGCAATCTTGTTGGCAACGTAGAGTACATCGGAGAGGTTGCTGACAGCGGTAATCTCGCGATCGGTTTCGTGATCGCGCACCGCTTCCAGGACCGACTCCGGCGAACCGAGCGCCGACAACAGCGCATGGCCAATGTTGTCATGCCAGCCAACCAGCAGGGCATGCAATTCGGCCCTATCGTTGACCAGATCCGGGAAATTGGCTGCCCGCGACATCAGGTAGAAGACGCCGAGATCGTGCACCAGACCGCTGAACATGGCCTCGTCGCCGTTGATCTTGGCCAGCTTGCGCGCCAGCACGCGGCACAATGCTGCAACGTGCGAGGTGTGTTCCCACAGACGTTGGGACAAGTTCTCGAAGGGTTGCATCTGCTTCGACTTGAGCAACTGCTCCATAGCCACCGCGAAAGACACGGTGCGTACCGCCTCCATACCGACCCGGACGATGGCGCTCTTCACGTCGGCAATCTCGCGCCCACTCGGGTTCAAGGCAACCGAATTGGCCATGCGGATGATCTTGGCACTCATCAGCGGCTCAGCACCAACCAGCTTGGCCAGCTGCTCGACGCTCAGGTTGGGATCCTTGAGGGCCGTACGGACCTGGAAGGTGATGTCGAGAAAGGTCGGAAAGGTGATCTCGTCGCCCGACAAATCACGGGCGATATCTTCGAGAATCTTGAAGGTTACGGCGTTGGTCATGCTTGTACCCTTAAGCAGAAAGGCGAATACCGCCGGGAACGAAGCCGCTCCCGGTAACCCGCGGATTAGAACGGGATATCGTCGCCCAGATCGTCGAAAGAGGGCTTCGGCTTATTCTTCGGCGGCGCCGGGGAGTAATCGGTCGGCTCATCATAACCACCGCCGCCGGCCGGAGCGCCCATACCCTGACGGCCGCCCAGCATTTGCATGGCATCGCCACGGATTTCCGTCGTGTATTTTTCCTGGCCATCCTTGTCGGTCCACTTGCGGGTGCGCAGGCTACCCTCGACGTAGATTTGCGAACCCTTCTTCAGGTATTGGCCGCACACCTCGGCCGTCTTGCCGAAGAAGGAGACGCGATGCCACTCGGTCACTTCCTTGCGCTCGCCGGTGGCCTTGTCGCGCCAGTTGTCCGTCGTCGCAATGCTCAGGTTACACATCGCATCACCGCTGGCGGTGTAGCGCACTTCCGGGTCGCGACCGAGATTGCCGACGAGAATGACCTTGTTTACCGATGCCATCGCTTATGTCTCCTAAACAGTTCGTGCCGCCTCGGCCGACTGGCGCCGCTGCGGAAAATTCATGGTATTTGCCACTGCCAGCCAGACCAGGACCACACCGGAGCAGGCAGCAAAAACAGCATTATCGCCGAAATGCTGCGCAATATACCCGCCCAGCGCACCACCGATGAAAAGGCCCACGGCCTGGGTAGTGTTGTACACCCCCAAAGCCGCCCCCTTGGCCGCCGGCGGAGCGGTACGAGAGACCAACGACGGCAGGGTTGCCTCCAGCACGTTGAAGGCAACGAAGAAGAGCAGCAACCACAGCGCCAACACCCACAGGTTTTCATGCAGCACGAACAGACCGAGCTGGACAACGAACAGCAGACTGACCGCGGCAATAAAGATGGGGCGCATCTTGTCCTTGCGCTCGGCGGCAATGATCGCCGGCACCATGATGGCGAAGGAGGCCAGCACTGCCGGCAGATAGACCTTCCAGTGCGATGCAGCAGCCAGCCCGCCATGATCGACCAGCGCGTGCGGCAACACGACGAACATGGCCATCTGTACCATATGCAGCGTGAAGATGCCGAGATTCAGACGAAACAGGTCAGCGTCGAAGATCACCCGGCGCAGGGGCAATTTTTCGTGACCCTGCGGGGGGGGGGCAGGAGGTACGGCCTTGAGCAGCAGGACGATGGCCGATAGCGCAAGCATTCCTGTCAAGATGAACAGCCCCGACATGCCGATCCAGCCATAGAGAATCGGCGCGCCGACCAGCGACAGTGCGAAAACAAGGCCGATGGATGAACCGATCATGGCCATCACCTTCGTGCGGTGTTCCTCGCGCGTCAAGTCTGCGGCCAGCGCTGTCACCGCTGCGGAAATCGCCCCCATCCCCTGCAACACACGACCAACGATAATCCACGTCATGTCCGGAGCCCAAGCCGCGACGAAGCTGCCGAGCGCGAAAACGAGCAGACCGACAACGATGACCAGCTTGCGTCCAAAGATGTCCGAGGCGATGCCGTAGGGAATCTGAAAAAAGGCCTGGGTGAGACCGTAGGCACCCAGTGCGAAACCAACCAAGGCCAGGTTATCGCCCCCAGGAAGGGTTTTTGCATACACCGAAAAGACCGGCAGGATCAGGAACAGGCCAAGCATGCGCAGGGCAAAGATGGAGGCTAGCGAGGCACCGGCGCGGCGTTCCTCGGGGCTCATGCGATCAGTTGGGGAAGACATTATCGTTTCGTTATGTTGCATTGCAGCGGAGGGGAAAGTTTAGCAGGTTTGGCAGCAAGGAACCGGGCCTCGCCGCGTCCGACCGGGGAGCGGCGAGGCCCTGGGGCTACCGTTGGTAAGGATCACGGGATTTCCTTGTTGGACATGAGTTTCTGCCCTTGGGGAGATCTCGCTGTATTTTGTTCGCCAAAACAAAACACGCCTGCCATCAAGGCAAAAATCAGCAGTTGAGGCCGCCCCGCGTTCGGAAATCCGAACATCCCAGCCCACCAAAATTCGGATTTCCGATACCCCTCACCTTCCAAGCGTCAAAAACCAACAAAACAATCAAACACTTACATCACAACCAAACCCTGGCACGCCCCATGCAATGGATTAAGCCATCCGCAGCCCCGGCTTGCGGTCACGCACAACCATAGGAGACAAACCATGCCTAAAACTACTTCCCGCCTCGAGCACGATCTGCTCGGCGATCGCGAGGTTCCCACCTCCGCGTACTATGGCGTGCATACCCTGCGCGCCCTGGAAAATTTCCCGATCACCGGCATCTCGATCGCCGTCTATCCCGACCTGATCCGCGCCCTCGCCCAGATCAAGAAGGCGGCTGCTCAGGCCAACCAGCAACTCGGCCTGCTCGATGTGAAACGGGCCGACGCCATCGTCGCCGCCTGCCGCGAAGTCATCGACGGCAAGCTGCACGACCAGTTCGTCGTCGATGTCATCCAGGGCGGGGCCGGCACCTCGACCAACATGAACGCCAACGAAGTGATTGCAAACCGCGCCCTGGAAATCCTCGGCAAGGAACGCGGTGACTACAAGTCACTGCATCCGAACGAGCACGTCAATATGAGCCAGTCGACCAACGACGTTTATCCGACGGCACTGAAACTGGCAACCTATGTCGGCATCTTCCGCTTGGTTGACGCCATGGCTTACCTCCGCAAGGCTTTCGAACGCAAGGCCGACGAATTCGCCGACGTGCTCAAAATGGGTCGTACCCAGCTGCAGGATGCGGTACCGATGACCCTCGGCCAGGAATTCTCGACCTACGCCGTGATGCTCGGCGAGGACGAGGAACGCCTGAAGGAAGCCGCCCTGCTCATCCGCGAGATGAACCTCGGTGCCACCGCCATCGGCACCGGCATCAACGCCCACCCCGACTACGCCCCGCTGGTCTGCCGCCGGCTGGCCGAAATCAGCGGCGTGCCGGTCGTCACCGCCCCCAACCTGATCGAGGCGACCCAGGACTGCGGCAGCTTCGTACAGCTCTCCGGGGTGCTGAAACGCGTGGCGGTCAAGCTCTCCAAGGTATGCAACGACCTGCGCCTGCTCTCCTCCGGGCCGCGCGCCGGTTTCAACGAGATCAACCTGCCACCACGTCAGGCCGGTTCCTCCATCATGCCTGGCAAGGTCAACCCTGTCATACCGGAGGTTGTGAACCAGATCGCCTTCGAGGTGATCGGCAACGACGCCACCGTGACTTTCGCTGCCGAGGCCGGCCAGCTCCAGCTGAACGCCTTCGAGCCGATCATCGCCCATAGTCTGTTCAAGAGTGCGCTGCACCTGACCAACGGCTGCAAGGTGCTGGCTGACCACTGTGTCAATGGCATTACCGCCAACCGCGAACTGCTGCGTGAAACGGTCGAGCGCTCGATTGGTATCGTTACCGCACTGAACCCCTACATTGGCTATGCCAACGCCACCGAAGTCGCCGCCGAGGCCTTCCGCAGCGGTCGGGGGGTTGCCGAGGTGGTCATCGAACGCGGCCTGATGAGCCCGGAGCAACTGGCCGAGGTTCTGCGGCCGGAAGTGCTGACCCGCCCGCAAGTCATTCCCCTGCCTGTCGCCGCCTGATCCAGGCGCCCCTTCTTTTAGTTTCTCAAGGAAACCATCATGAAAATGAATCGCCTGACCACCTGGATCGGCATTGCAATGCTCCTCGGCGTCGCTGTCGGCTATGCCTGCAACAGCATGGCCGGCAGCCCGGCCGCCGCCAAGGAAATCGCCGGCTACTTTGGCATCCTGACCGACATCTTCCTGCGTCTGATCAAAATGATCATCGCCCCGCTCGTTTTCGCTACCCTGGTCGCCGGGCTGGCCAATATGGGCGATTCGCGCACGGTTGGCCGAATTGGCGGCAAGGCGCTCGGCTGGTTTGTCGGTGCCTCTTTCTGCTCGCTGCTCCTCGGCCTGATCTTCGCCAACCTGCTGCAACCGGGCGTCGGCCTCAGCGTGCCGCTACCGGAAACTGGCGCGACACTGAATCTGAAAACCAGCGCGCTGAATCTCAAGGATTTCATCACCCACGTTTTCCCGAAAAACATTTTCGAAGCCATGGCGGCCAATGAAATTCTGCAGATCCTGGTCTTCGCCGTCTTCTTCGGCCTGGCACTCGGTCACCTGCACAACCAGACAGCACGCAGCCTGGTATGCACGATGGAAGAAGTCGTTCATGTCATGCTCAAGGTTACCGACTACGTCATGCGCTTTGCCCCAGTGGGGGTGTTTGGCGCCGTAGCCGGTGCAATCACCACCAACGGTTTAGGCATGCTGCTCGTCTTCGGCAAGCTGCTAATCAGCTTCTACGTTGCCCTGGCCGCCCTCTGGGTCGTTTTGATCGGCGCCGGTTACTTCGTGCTCGGTAAGGATATCTTCCGCCTGCTCAAGCTGATCCGCAGCCCGATGCTGGTCGGTTTCTCGACCGCCAGCAGCGAATCGGTGTACCCGAAATTGATGGAGCAGCTCGAAAAGTTCGGCATCCGCAACCGCGTCGTCAGCTTCGTGCTACCGCTCGGCTACTCGTTCAACCTCGACGGCTCGATGATCTACACCACTTTCGCCGCCCTGTTCGTAGCCCAGGCTTACGATATCCCAATGACGCTGACTGCCCAGATCACCATGCTGCTGGTGCTGATGGTGTCGTCCAAGGGTATCGCCGGTGTACCGCGTGCCTCGCTGGTTGTTGTCGCTGCCGTACTGCCCATGTTCAACCTGCCTGAAGCAGGCCTGTTGCTCGTCCTTGGCATCGACCACTTCCTTGACATGGGCCGCACCGTGACCAACGTGCTGGGCAATGCCATCGCCACGACGGTCGTCGCCAAGTGGGAAAACGCCATCGATCCGATCGCTCCGGAACTAGCCGATGCCGATGAGGCACTGCCGGTACGGGAAGAGGCCACCGCCCAGGCCGCCTGAGTCGAGTTGCTTCCTCCGGGTTCGGCCCAGCCCTCGAACGTCGAACCCTCTTGTCTGCCCGGTGCACCGCACCGGGCTTTTTTTCCTTATCCTGACAACCACCATGATCGACTGGACACTCCTCGCTCCCGCAGCCTTCTTCGCCGGCATGGTCGACGCCGTGGTCGGCGGCGGCGGTCTGATCCAGATTCCTGTCTTGCTCGGCCAATTTCCGCAAACGGCCATCCCGACACTATTCGGTACCAACAAGGTTGCCAGCGTCACGGGAACCGGTGCGGCCCTGTGGCGCTATGCGCGCCAAGTTCGCATTCCGTGGGTTATCGTCCTGCCCGCCACCGTCACCGCCCTGCTCGGCGCCTGGGGCGGCGCCGCGCTGGTCGCCTGGCTGCC
>JAGWUW010000052.1 GCA_028868235.1 Betaproteobacteria bacterium
TGGCGTGCCTGGCCGGCAGCCAGCCAGGCATGGGTTGTATCCTCATCGACGGCGACGGGATCGAAGGCACTTGCCTCACCGGCCTGCCAAGTACCGGATGGGAACAGGCCATAGGCGCCGTAGGACAGGAAGGCATCGCTCGCTCGCCCGAGCTTGTCCAACCCAAGATCGGTCGCCGCCGCCAGAAAGGCGGGGAAATCCGCCGGCCTGCCTGCGGCCCAGGCGAGGAGTTGCTCCTTGCTGGCCAGTTGTGCAACGTTGGTGAGCGCATCACCAAACAGGCGTTTTTCGAGAAAACCGCGGAACTCCCGCAGTTGGGCGAGCAGGCGGATACGTTCGCCTGCCGTGATGGCACGGGTGCTGCCGCCGGGCTGGATGGCCAGCGTATGCGGCCAGCGACCGGCGAGAAACCCCATCACCTTGAGAAATCCGGCACGGGCCGGCAACACATCGGCGGCGGACTCGCCCTGCACCGCGGTGAAGCGCTGCGCAATGTTGGCATGCCAAGGCCTCCCAGCATAGGCTGGACGGGCAAAATCGGGCATGAAAAACAGGTAGAAATGTGTCAAGTGATCCGCCAGGTTTTCAGTAGCTTGGATCAGATGACGAGCGAGCAGGCCATTCGGCGTCGGCAAAATCCCCATCGCGTCTGCCAACGCCGAAGCGGCAGCGGCCGACTGGGCGACCGAACAGATACCGCAGATGCGCGGGACGATAGCCAGCGCATCAAGCGGTGCGCGGCCAATCATGATCTGTTCGAAGCCGCGGAACAGGGGCGAATTGACGTAGGCGGCCTGGACCCGGCCATCGGCCAGATCGAGGCTGACCTCGAGATCGCCTTCGACACGGTTGAATGGTCCGACAACGATGCGAGTCACTTGCTGCCCCCCTTCTTGCGGATGGCTGGCAGGATCACGGGATGATCGACCACCGCGTTATTTCGAACCCGTTTTGGCGTCGCCGACTTGG
Source organism: Betaproteobacteria bacterium (assembly GCA_028868235.1). Lineage (GTDB taxonomy): Bacteria > Pseudomonadota > Gammaproteobacteria > Burkholderiales > Rhodocyclaceae > Azonexus. Next base: position 970 of record JAGWUW010000052.1, read on the forward strand.
ATAGCGCTGCGAGCGCAACGAACCAGGCTTTCGGCATGTCGGTCGGCAGGCCGATCGGGATGCCCGCCAGCTTGGGCGTTTCCTGGAAGGCGTGGCCGGGCGACTCGAAACCCGGCTCGGTGCAGGCGATGCAGGCAAACCCGCCGCGCAGGCAGGAACCGGCACCGTTCCATGGGCGGATGTTGCAATCAGCGTGGGCCTGCGTTCCCTTGCAGCCAAGGTTCTCCATCAGGCAGCCGAGGTCGGACTGCTTTTCGGCGCTGGCCTTGAACTCGTAATACTCGTTGCGGGCACAACCGTGATGCACTAGCCCGCCGGCGTAGAGCAGGGGCCGCCCGAATTCGTCGAGATCGTCCGGTTTAAGGCCCTCAAGGGCCGCCTTTTCCAGCGTATCGACCACCCAGCCCGGATGCGTCGGGCAGCCGGCAATATTGACTACTGGTAAACCGTCGGGCGAACGGAAGCCGGCGCCGAGCAGGCCTCCCGGCGTCTGTTCATCGAACTGCAAACCACAGGCTTCGAGCGGGTTACCCGGCGTATTAGCAGAGAAACCGCCGTAAGCCGTACACGAACCGATGGCGAACACCCATTTCGCGCGCTGCGCCAGCCGCTCCACCCACTCAGTCAGCGGTCGACCGCTACCGGCCATCAAATGAAACTTGCCGGTACCGTTCGGGCCGCGCAGCATGGCGCCTTCGACACATAGCGCATCGAAGGCCAACCGCCCCTCGGCACAGTCTTCGAGAATGGCCAGTGCCTCCGCGCCACTCTCCACCGAAAGCCCTGGATGCCACAGAAATTCGATCCCGGCATCACGCAGCTCGTCGAACAGCGGACGCGGGTCAGAGCAGAGCATCGACTGCGTACATCCGCCGCAGCCGCCACTCTGCAGCCAGAGCACCTTCATTCGGTCTGCTCCAGGCCGTAACGAACCAGCTTGGCGCGCAATCCGACACGCGACAGGCCAAGTTCGCGGGCCGCCCGGGATTTATTCCAGCGCAGGCGAATCATCGCCTCCTTCAGGACATGCATTTCCAACTGGTCCATGCGTTCTTTAAGGCCGCCACTCAGACCCGAAGTCCAGGCTAGCTCGTCTACCGGCGTTTCGCCGACTGGCGTGCGCAAGACACGCGGCGACAGCAAATCGGCGCCAAGCATAGGTGTCGTAGCCAGGGCGACCATGCGCAGAATTTCATTCTGCAGTTCGCGAACATTGCCCGGCCAGCGATAGGCGGCAATGCAGGCGAGAGCCTCCTTGGTAAAACCCTCGACCGGTTTGCCTAGGGCATTGCTGCTCGACTCGAGCAGACGGTTGGCGAGCAGCGGCAGATCCATGGTCCGCTCGCGCAGCGGCGGCACGTGCAGGGAGATGGTGGCCAGCCGATAATAAAGGTCTTCGCGAAAACGGCCAGTACGCACGTCTTCCTCAAGGTCGCGATTGGTTGCAGCGATGACCCGGACGTCAACATGCACCGCTCGGTTGCTGCCCAGCGGGCGAAATTCCCCCTCCTGCAACACGCGCAACAGCTTGACCTGGAAGGCCGGACTGGTTTCACCGATTTCATCGAGAAACAGCGTGCCACCGTCGGCCTGCTGGAAAAGGCCAACCCTATCCTCGACCGCGCCGGTAAAGGCGCCACGCTTGTAGCCGAAAAGCTCCGATTCGAGCAGGGTATCGGGCACTGCACCGCAGTTCTCGGTGACGAAAGCCTTGCTCGCCCTGCGGCTCTCGTAGTGGATGGCGCGGGCGATCATTTCCTTGCCGGTGCCCGACTCTCCGGTAACCATCACCGACAGGTCGAAGGGCGCGACGCGTTCGACCATGTCGCATACCGCGTTGATCGGGCTACCTGGCCCGCGGATCAGTGCGGACAAGCCGAAGCTGCTCTTCACCTTCTCCTGTTTGGTTTCGACATGCCGCTTCAGCACCGGTTCGGCAGTGCGCAGATCGAGGGACAGGCGCTGGTTTTCTTGCTGCAGACGCCAGACTTCGGCTGCACGCTGCAAGGTCAGCAGCAACTGCTCGGGCTGCCAAGGTTTGAGTAGATATTGCCAGATGCCGGCCTCGTTGACGCCAGTGATGATGTCCTCGGCGTCTGTATAGCCGGACAGGATGATGCGCACGATGTCCGGCCAGCGATTGCGCACCTCGCGCAGGAACTGGACGCCGGTCGTTCCCGGCATGCGCTGGTCGCACAACACGATGCGGATACCGGTTACCGACTGCTCGCGTTCGAGTATCTCCATTCCCTCGTCAGCGTCCGACGCGCACAGCACGTCGAAATCTTCTTCCAGCGTACGGCGTAGCGCTTCCTGCGAACGCACCTCATCATCAACGACGAGAATGGCGGGCAGTTTTCGCAGGCTGGTCACACTCATTGAGAAACTTTCCAGTCAATATCACGGTGCCGGGCCAGGTGGCGCGGGGTCCACGAGTGCGGCGAACGAGAGACGAAATGATAGCGCGCGACATGGTAGGACGGGTCGAAACCGTAGAAATTACGCCGCATTTCCTGCAATTCCACGCCGCGATAGGCGGCCAGCGGCTTGATCGCCTCATCAGCCTGGCGCTTGGCCCGTTTCGCGGCCAGGCGTTGGTCAACATCCCGCGCTGAGGCCAGTTCGGCAGCACGCCTCGCCACGTCGACCGCAAATCCCTGTCCAGGCAGGCAGGCATCGTAAAAACCAAGGGCAACCGACTCCGACGCCGTCATCGGCAGGCGATGGCGCATGATCGCCTTCGCGCCGTCCTCGCCAACACGTGGCGGCAGCAGATAAGTCCAGAATTCTGAACCGAAAAGATTGCCCATGTTCTTGTAGTGCGGGTTGAGCATCACGCCGTCACGCACCCAGACGAAATCCGCTGCCCGTGCCAGGAAACAGCCACCGGCCCCCGTGTTGCCGCCAACCGCGGCGACTGTCATGTGTGTCTCGCAGCGCAGGATGGCCTCGGCCAGGTCGTCGATAGCATTGATGTTGGCCCATGACTCGTCGGCCGGGCTCTCGGCTGCCTCAATGGTGTTCAGATGGATGCCATTCGACCAGAAATCACTGCCACCGCGCAGCACGATGACCTTGGTCGGCCGCTTCGCAGCCCACAGGAAAGCCTCTTTCAGGCGACAACACTGGGCGGTACTCATCGCACCGTTGTAGAACTCAAAGCTCAGAAAGCCAACCCCCCCCGCTTCCTCATAGGCAATATCCTGCCAGGTCGCGGTAGGTGACCTCCAGTAATCAGCAAGTGGTTGCTCCGGCAGTAACAATGTCTCGGGAAAGGCCATCGTCACCGGCAGCTTTATCCCGCCTACCGGCTTGGCATGGCCAATCCACACGGCACCATCGACCGTCGCCCGGCAAATCGCGGTCTCGCGCCGGCAGATCAGTTCGCCAGGCAGTCCCGTCAGCGTCGTCTCCGGCCAAGCATCGAACAGGTGACAGGGTTGGCCAAACAATTCGTCCGCCACCCCGGGAAAGCCGTCGGCAGCGTTGAGCTTGGCGAGAACGAGGGCAGCGGGGTCTGTTAGCCAGTCGATAGCGCGGTCGCTCTGCTTCATCAGCGCATGAGCCTCGCCTGGGACGCGCTGCGGCACGAAATCGCCGGAGGCAAAACGATCCACCGCCTGCAGCACGGCACGCACCGCTGCCTCGGTGACTTGGTTGCGATAGAGCGAGGCCTTGCGTGCGGTAGCTATCGGAAAGATGGCTGAAGCCCATATCGGTCCGGCGTCCATTTCCGCCTCGGCTTGCAGCACCGTCACCCCCCATTCGTTCAGCCCACGCAGAATGGCCCAGTCGAGCGCCGATGGCCCACGATCACCGGGAATCCCCGGATGCACCACGAAGCATGGGAGCTGAGACCATACCGATTCCGGAATAGCGCGCTTCAGGAATGGCGCAATGAGAAGATCCGGCTCGAACAGGGCCACGGCTTCCTCTGTCACCGAATCCGAGATGTCGAATTCGATACTCAGGACGTGGCCGCGTTGGGTCAATTCGCAGAATAGGCGCTGTGCCAGACTGTTAAAACTATGCGTAACAAAGAGAATTTTCATGTTTTACATTTCTTTACAAAACATGCCATTGGTATCTAACAAGGAAATTCGCGGCTTCCAAGGGACTGATTTTTCTGGAAGCATAAGGCTATAACTTTGGCGATATTTGTTCTGCAACAAGGGCTGGCTAGGATGCGCAACACTGAAAAGTCAGGGATACAGTCATGCAAGCGCAACGAAAAACCGCCAAAGCAAATAGTCCACGCCTTAATCGCGCGCCGCGCCCCGAGTATGTTGCGGCGGTTCGCTATCTCGATGGTCACCACGAGAAATTTCACATCCGTAATGCCGAGGGTCTGGACGATGCGCGCGAAATGGTTATTTCGGAAGTGGGTGACGTTCGTTCGATCATGATTGCCCTGCGCCACTGAGCGCTCAGCAAATCCGCGGCAGTTGCTCGCCGCTCAACCAGTCCACGATGCGCCGACCGCCGAAGGCCGTGGTCATCTGTACAAAATGGTGTTCGTCCTGATGCACCGTGCCGACGATAGCCGCATTTGCGCCCTGTGGATGAGCTCGCATCACCGCCAGTAGTTTTTCGGCGTCCGCCTCAGCACAAATCGCCACCAACTTGCCTTCGTTGGCCACATACAGCGGATCCAGCCCGAGAAACTCGCAAGCCGCCTCAACAGCCGGCGTCACCGGCAATGCCTTTTCCTGCAGCATCATACCGACGCCCGATTGCTTGGCGATCTCGTTCAGCGTCGTCGCCAGACCACCGCGCGTCGGGTCGCGCAACACGTGAATCTCGGCGCCGCTGGCCCGCATCGCCTCGATCAGCCCGTGCAGGGCCGCCGTGTCGGACACGATGGGCGATTCGAAGCCCAGGCTCTCGCGCTCGGCCATGATCGCCATGCCGTGGTCGCCCAGCGTGCCGGAAACAAGAATCACGTCGCCCGGTCGGGCGCAGCGGCCGGACAACTCCATCCCAGGCGGCACGACGCCGACGCCTGTCGTCGTGATGAACACCCCGTCGCCCTTGCCGCGCTCGACGACCTTGGTGTCGCCGGTAACAATCGGCACACCAGTGTCCTTGGCCGCCGCCGCCATGCTTTGCACGATGCGCGCCAGATCAGCGAGCTTAAACCCCTCTTCAAGGATGAAGCCAGCCGATAAATACAGCGGTTTTGCTCCCATCACCGCCACATCGTTAATCGTCCCATGCACCGACAGACAGCCAATGTCACCCCCCGGAAAAAAAAGAGGCGAGACAACATGTGAGTCGGTCGCCATCACCAGCCGTCCCTCGCCGGGGTGCGGCAACAAGGCGCCGTCGTCGCCCTGCGCCAGGTATTCGTTGCCGAGGTACTTGGCGAACAACTCGTCGATCAATTGCGCCATCGCCCGGCCACCGGAGCCGTGGGCCATATCAACCTGGCCGTATTTGATGTCGAGAGGGCGAATGTAGTGTTTTCGGATTTGCGTCATGAGGAGGGAGGAAACGATGAATCGTGTTTACGATAGTTTTGCTTGCGAAGGTGAGTGTCGGGCGCTCACGAAGGCGTTCCGCCCTTGCGGGAAGGCAGGCGGCCGCTCAGGCCACATCCTTATACCGCCCATAGGTGTAGTGGGCTGCACAAGCCCCTTCCGAAGACACCATGCACGACCCTACCGGATTCTCCGGCGTACATACTGTCCCGAATATCTTGCAGTCCTGTGGCCGCTTGACCCCGCGCAGGATCGCCCCGCATTCGCAGGCCTTATGATCGGGCACCGAGGCATAACCCAGCGGAAATCGCTTTTCGGCGTCAAATTCGGCGAACTGGCCACGTATGCGCAAGGCTGAGTAGGGCAGGATGTTCAGCCCGCGCCATTCGAAATGCTTGCGCATCTCGAATACTTCGGCAACCAGTTGCTGCGCCTTGAGGTTGCCGTCGCGGCTGACGGCACGGGCAAATTCGTTCTCAACTTCTGCCCGCCCTTCATTTACCTGGCGGATCAGCATCCTGATCGCCTGCATCACGTCGAGCGGCTCGAAGCCGGCGATGACCACCGGCTTGCGGTACTCCTCGGCGAAGAACTCGTAGGGCCGACTGCCGATGATCGTCGACACATGGGCCGGGCCGATGAAGCCATCGAGCGGCACGGTGCCCCATTGGCGGACTTCTGGCGATTCGAGGATGCTGGAGATAGCCGACGGCGTCAGCACGTGACAGCAAAGCACCGAGAAATTCTTCAGGCCGAGCGCCGCCGCCTGCTTGATCGCCACCGCGGTCGGTGGCGTAGTTGTCTCGAAGCCGATGGCGAAGAAGACGACCTGCTTGTCCGGGTTCTTCTGGGCTAGCGTCACGGCATCGGCGCTGGAATAAACCATCCGGATGTCGCCACCGCGCGCCTTGGCCTTCATCAGCGACAAGGCATCCGAAGCCGGCACGCGCAGGCAGTCGCCGTAGGTGCATAGCATGACGCCCTGCTCCAGCGCCAGGCGAATCGCCTGGTCGACGCGGCCGATGGGCAGCACGCAGACCGGACAGCCCGGGCCATGGATCATCTTGACGTTGGCCGGCAGCAGGTCGGACACGCCATAGCGCGAGATGGCGTGGGTATGACCGCCGCAAAATTCCATGAAATGGTAGCTGCGTGCCGGGTTGGCCTCGGCACGGATGGCCGCCGCCAGCTTCTGCGCGACGTCGCCGTCGCGGAACTCATCGATGTACTTCATCGCTTAATGCAGCGGGACATCGCCGTCGGCCGGTAACTGGCCCAGTTCGGCAAAGAGTTTGAGGGTTTTCTCGGCCTCTTCCGGATCGAGCTTGTTCAGCGCGTAGCCGACGTGGACGATCACGTAGTCGCCCACCGCCACGCCGTCGAGCAGGGCCAGCGAGATTTCCTTCTTGACCCCGGCCAGATCGACCAGGGCGTTGTCGTCGGGGCGCAGTTCAACGACCTGCGCGGGGATCGCGAGACACATCCGCGTTGCTCCTCAATATCGTTTTTATAAGGCAGAGTCTAACCTGCCGGGGTCAATTTCGCTTGCCAGCCAAACGGCGGAAAAAACCGCGCCGGGATACCTCCGTCTTTTCGTCTGTTGCCACGGCCGGCTGCGTTTCGGCCGGTACCGGCGGCGGGCCGAAAACCGTCTTGATCGCATCGGCCGCGACCAGACGCGCCGTCGCCATGTCCGGTAGCTGATCGACTGGCGCGATCAGTGGGCAATACTGGTAGGGGCCGATGTCCGGGTCGTCGTCGGCAATGAATTGCATGGTGCCGCAGGGCAGGTTCAGGTAGCGCCGCTCGCCAGCCGGGATGTCGCCCCACAGCTGGCCGCCGCCGGAAACCAGTAGCAGGTTGAGGAACCACGGCGTGATGACGACGCCCAGCCAGTCACCCTCATAACGAGCGAAGCCGACTGCCTCGACGTCCAGCGCGGCATTGACGAAGGGCAGATCGTGCATGCGCGTCTGCCAGACTTGCCGGTAGTGGGCTTCAAGAAAGACACTCGGGTCGTCGTCACGCGGCACGGCCGGACAAATGGGCGGCGGCGCCAGGGCGGGAGTGCGGATGCGTTCAGTCATGCGAGCGATTGAGGTCCGTGAAATGCTGCGATGGATCAAACTCGCCCTCCAGCGACGCAGCGAGAGCGGCCAGCGCGTCCTCGATCAGCGAACGCTGCCCCTCCTCAACCACCTCGCGTGCCAACCCCAGCGAAGTCAGCACCCAGGTGCCGACCGGCTGCGGGCCAATCAGCATCATGTTGATGCGCTCGCGCTGACCGTCACGTTCGACCCAGGCGAAATCCCCCGCATTTTCGCCCGTACCCTCCCATTCGACAATGCGTTTCGGAATCGACAGGCACATCAGGCGCGGACCTTCGCTTCGATGCCGAGCAGACGCAGTTCGGCCAGCGTCATGGCAACCAGTTCCGGCACTTTCGCCGCCACTTCCGGCGAGAGTTCCATGCCGAGCGACATCGACACCGGCTGCATGCCAACGATGGCAATCGATCTCGGCGCCCGGCCGGTGAATTCGAGGCTGGCCAGCACGTCGGACAGGCTGACCTGATGCGGCGACAACTTGGTCTTGAAAAAGACTGGCACATCGTCGCCCTTCAGCAACACCGGCGTCGCCGGCGGTTGGTTGCAGCGCACGCAGTCGACGACGATCAGGCCGTCAAGGTTTTCCAGCTGTTCCAGCATTTCCATGCCACAGGTACCGCCGTCGATGACATCGACTTCCGGCGGGAGGGTGTAATCCCTTTCCAAGGCTTCGATAGTACGAACACCGACGCCTTCGTCGGTGAGAAGAATATTGCCGATACCGAGTACAACGATACGCATGGTGCTATCCAAAAAATGGGGCGCGAGCATTGTCGCGCCCCCAAGGCAGAGATAACTTGTGATCGATCAAACCGCCTTCACGGTTACCACCGGATTGTTCTCCTGATCGACAACATGCACGGCGCAAGCCAGGCAGGGGTCGAAAGAGTGCACCGTACGCAGCACTTCCAGCGGCTTCTCGGGATCGGCCACCGGGTTGTCGATCAGGCAGGCCTCGTAGGCGCCGGGCTGGTCCTTCTCGTTGCGCGGCGCGGCATTCCAGGTGGTCGGCACGACGCACTGGTAGTTCTTGATCTTGCCGGAATCGATGACCACCCAGTGCGACAGCACCCCACGCGGCGCCTCGTGGAAGCCGACGCCCATCTGCTCACCCTTGGGGAAGACCGGCCGGTTGAAGGTCTTGAGGTCACCCTTGGCCATGTTGGCGAGCAGCAGGTCCCACTGGTTGATCAGCTCATCGACCTGCACGGCGCAGCCGACGGCGCGCGCCGCATGGCGGCCGATAGTCGAATGCAATGCGTCGACGCCGACCTTGGCGCCGGCGACCTTGGACACCAGATCGAGCGCCGCCGTGGCGTACTTCTTGGTCGGCTCGTGGCCGGCCGCCAGCATGTTCAGCACGCGCGGCAGCGGGCCGACCTGCATCGGCTTGCCGTAGAAGGTCGGCGACTTCAGCCAGGAGTACTTTCCGTCATCCTGGAAGTCGGTGTAGTTCGGCGTCGTTTCGCCCTTGTACGGGTGCAGCGACTTGTCGTTGCCGCCGCTGTAGTTGTACCAGGAATGCTTGATCGCCTCGGACACGCCGTCGGTGAAGTACTTGTCGTTGAAGCTGGTGATCGCTTTGTAGCTGTCCAGCTTGCCGCCCTCAATGTAGCCACCGGGCAGCGCGAACGTCGAGCCCTTGCCATCGAGCGGTATGTCCGGCACGCACAGGTAGTCGGTGATGCCCTTGCCGTACTTGGTCCAGTCGGCATAGAAGCCGCCGATGGCGCCGACGTCGATCAGATAGACGTTCTTGACGAAGTCTTCGAGCTTCAGCATCCATTCCTTGACTGCCAGCAGGCGCTCGATGGTCAGCACCGACTGGGCATCGGTGGCCAGCGGGTTGGCCACGCCGCCGACCGCGACGTTCTGGATGTGCGGCGACTTGGAGCCGAGCACGGCAACGATCTTGCTGGCGTAACGCTGGACTTCCAGCGCCTGCAGGTAGTGGCTGACGGCGAGCAGGTTCACTTCCGGCGTCAGCTTCATGGCCGGGTGGCCCCAGTAGCCGTTGGT
>JAGWUW010000498.1 GCA_028868235.1 Betaproteobacteria bacterium
GCGCAGCACCCATTCGCCAATCGGCACGATCAGGCGGGTGTCCTCGGCCAGCGGAATGAACTTGGCGGGGCTGACGAACCCATGATCGGCAGATTGCCAGCGCACCAGCGCTTCGAAGCTTACGACCTGTTCCGAGTTCGCATCGACCACCGGCTGGTAATGCAGCAGCAGTTCGTTGTTCTCCAGCGCGCGGCGCAGCGAGAATTCAAGCTTGCGGCGCTCTTCGGCGTGGGCGTGCAGCGTCGGCTCATAAGTGCAGTGCGTGCCGCGACCGGCGTCCTTGGCGCGGTAAAGCGCAAGGTCGGCGTTACGCATCAGCGTCTCGACGGTGGAGCCGTCGCGCGGGCCGATAGCCGAACCCACCGATGCGCCGACATAGAGTGTATGATGATCGACCTCGTAAGGCATCGACAGGCGCTCGATCACCGCGCGGACGACATGATCGACACGGCCGAGATCCGAGGCATCGCGGATGACAATGGCGAATTCGTCACCGCCAAGACGGCCGACGACTTCGTTCTCGGTCATCAGTTCCTTGAGTCGGGCCGAAACGCGGGCCAGCAGCTGGTCGCCGACGACGTGGCCAAGGGTATCGTTGACCGCCTTGAACCGGTCGAGGTCGATCATCAGGAAGGCGCACTTGGTCCGCCACTGTTCGGCAAAGCGCATGGCATCGCCCATGGCTTCGGTAAGCATCAGGCGGTTCGGCAGGCCGGTCAGGGTATCATAGCGCGCCAGGTTGGCGATCTTGTCGGCGCTTTCGCGCTGTTCGGTCACGTCCGAGTGACCGGCCCCCACTGAGTGGTCCGCGATGATTGTTAGTGCATTGTTGCCTCCGGCGCCATGGGTGACCGTAGGTGGAGCGAAGCGGAACCGGAGGGCTGCCATGGCGGGGTCGCCGTTTCCGGGGCTGGTGGGCGATACCCCAACGAGCTGTGCGGCCTGACGGTGTTGTAATGGCGTCGCCAGGCTTCGATCAGGACCTTTGCCTCAGCCAGAGTGTAAAAGATCTCCCCATTCAAGAGCTCATCACGCATCGAGCCATTAAAGCTCTCGCAGTAGCCATTCTCCCATGGGCTGCCGGGTGTGATGTAGAGCGTCTTCACGCCGATCTTCGCCAGCCACTGTTGGACGGCATTGGCGATAAACTCGGGGCCGTTGTCTGACCGTATATGTGCTGGCGGCCCACGGGTGACGAACAGTTCAGCCAGCGCTGCCAGCACATCCTCGCTACGCAGTCGTCGCGCAACCGGCAGAGCCAGGCACTCCCTGCTGGCTTCATCGATGATCGACAGGATACGGAACTTGCGACCATCGTGCGTGCGCCCCTCGACAAAGTCGTAGGACCACACATGGCCCGGATACTCTGGTCGCAGTCGGATGCATGATCCGTCATTGAGCCAGAGCCGAGAGCGTTTGGGCTGCTTGTGCGGCACCTTGAGCCCCTCGCGTCGCCAGATGCGCTCCACCCGCTTGCGGTTCACATGCCAGCCCGCTTCGCGCAGCAAGGCCGTCACCCGGCGATAGCCGTAGCGACCATATTGTCTGGCCAGAGCGATGATGTCTTCAGTGAGTGTGGCTTCGTCATCAGCCCCACGCGGCGTCTTGCGCTGTGTCGATCGATGTTGCCCAAGCACACGGCAGACCCGGCGCTCGGACACTGGCATCATCTCCCTTATATGATCGATACAGCGCCTTCGGCGCGCAGGGCTCAGAAGTTTCCCTTTGCGGCCTCCTGTAGGATCAGCTTGTCCAGCGTCAGGTCAGATACCGCCCGGCGCAACCGGGCATTCTCTTTCTCCAATTCTTTCATCCGCCGGGCCTGATCCATCTTCAGGCCGCCATACTCCTTGCGCCAACGGTAGTAGCTCTGCTCGGTAACTCCGATCCGCCGGCAGGCATCTGCGACCGTGCCGCCTTGCGCTAGAACGATCTCCGCCTCACGCAACTTGCCGATGATATCTTCCGGCTTGTGCTTCCTTGCCATTCCATTCCTCCTTCGTGGCCATTCCTAAAATAGAAATTGGGCCACTCAGAAGGGGGCAGATCAG
>JAGWUW010000499.1 GCA_028868235.1 Betaproteobacteria bacterium
GATGCCCAGCATCACAATGGCCATGGACTTCTCCTTCCGGGATATCCGATGAGATTGCGCAGAACCCCATCGTGGCACTCAGTTGCCGATCGCCACAGCTTCTCCCTGCGGCGAGCCTGGAATGGGGAAGTCCCTTTCATTCGAAACGGACGAAGGCCGGGATAGGGATTTCGATTCAATGCAACGGGTGAGCCCTCAACCGTCATGACTGACCCCCAGAGCATCGAATACGGGACCCAGCACACGACTGGAAACGCCCCCCCGTCCATCGATCACAGCCGCCCCCCCCGTTTCAAGCAGATCCTCCTTGTCGTCGTTACCTGGGTCGGCCAGCCAAGTGAACACCGCCCTGAAAGGGCGCCCAGACCGAAGAGCCGGGGCTTTGAGCAAATCGCAGTCGACGCTGGCCTTCCAGGCCTCACTGCCACTGCCGTAATACACCATCACCACATCGCAGGCCGCCAGCCAGGCCTCGTTCACGCGCCGCATCTCACCAGCGGTTTCCTCGGCAAAGACGGGTTTGAGTACCCTGCAATTCGCAGCGAGTGCCTTGCGCAACGCCGCGCTGGCCTTCATGTCTTCCTTGTGGAAAATCACGTAGATCGTTGGCATCTCGGCTCCAGGCGACCCATCCGGTACGGAATCCGGCAGCACGGCCGCTGGAATCGGGGGAGGCTGTTCGATGCGCTGCAATGCAGACCGGATGGCCATCTTCACCGCCTGAAGATCCGCCGTGATCAGATCGGCGCCGTACTGCACCTCGGCATCGACATGCACGGCCTCCAGAAACATCTGGTGCCTTGGTCGCCGGGAAACAGTGCCGTTTGGCAGGGAAATCACGCGGCACAGCTGCCCGGAGCGAGCACGAGCTACAGCCACCTCGTTCTGAATGGCCACCACCGAGTCCTCGCCCTCTCCGTCTGGTACGAAACCCGGCGCCGCTCCCAACAGGTGGATCGACAGAGCACAACGCTCCAGCATCTGCTGCGCATCAGCCCGATATTCCAGCTCGGTGTTCGGCATTTCGTGGTCGGGCAAGACGGTGTACTGCCGGGACTGCAGCTCGCTGCGAATCACCTCACGGTCGGCACGGCGGTCTTCGCCACACTCGGCCAAGTAGACCACCGGCTTCTGCGCATCGGGACCGACGGGGGCCGAACCCTCCAGAACCTTTAGCGTACTGGCGATGTCCGCCGCCAGCAGCGACACCCGCAAGTTCAGTTTGGCTGCAAATTCAGGACCAAAACTAGGATCGAGCGGAACTGGTTTATCCAGCTCATCGCCGCTTTCCTTGGCATTCTTATCCACCCGTACGAAGAAATCCGTCGACAGCGAGCGGCACATCTGCGGCGGCAGACCATCCAGTTTCTCGGGCGGCAGTTTCACGACCTTGAAAACGCGTGATTTGTTGTCGGGCGCAAGACCGATGCCGCCTTCCGCTGCGTCGCAGAATACCAAAGCCTCCTCTCGGCACCAAGGCGACGCAATGTAGTTATCAGAAAGCACAGCCACCAATACCGCCGATTCAGGCAATTTCTCCCGAATCACCGGATCGAACACCTCGTTGTCGGACAAGCGCTTATCGCGCCAGATCATCGCCTTGGTGCGCTTGAGTCGCGAGGTGAGATAGCCCTCCAGCAGCTCATGAAAACGGCTAACCCAACCTTGCCCTGACGGGTCCACGTTGTCGCCGTGCGAGTAGCTGATGAAGACGTGTGTACGGAACGCCATCATGCGATTTTGCGTGGTTTCACGGGGCTGCAACTCCGCGTGAACCCGACGATGTAACACCCGGTTTCCGCGGGGAGCGCCGCCTCAGCCCGCCCGGCCACCGTACAAATGCCGCTGCAGGTCCACGAACAGCGCGCGGATGTGCTCGGGGCGGCCCAGGTCGGCCACCGCGTCCTGGATGGCACTGCCGTAGCGCAGCTTGAGCAGCAGGGGCAGCTTCTCGGAGGCCAGCTCGTCCACGCCCTGGTTGACGTACTGGGCCAGCACGAAGTGGATGAAGGCCTGCTGGCGGTCGGTCAGGCCCTGGGCGCTGGCC
>JAGWUW010000500.1 GCA_028868235.1 Betaproteobacteria bacterium
GCCCGCGCAGCTCGAGATGGGCCTCGGCCAGCCGGGCAAGGCCTTCGAGGTGCGAATTGAGCTCTTGGCGCGAAATTCGCGGTGCCAACCAATAGAGCACGTCTTCCGCCTGGTAGAAGGTGGTCTTTTCTCCCGGCAGGTCCAGCCGCCGGGCAAGTTCGCTTACCAGTTCGTCACCGATCGAATCGCGGAAGCTCGCGCGGATCGCAGCATAATTGCGGATGCGCAAGGCGATGACCGGGCGCTGCGACGCTTCCTCCACCTCGTGCAGGCTGGCCAGGTTGGGCAACATGGTTCCAGCATTGGTCCGTTCCGCCAGGTTGATGTCCGAAAGATTCTTCCAGCGAAAGCGGACGATGCCGAACAACAAGTAGGCCGGTAGGAAATCCGACTTGATGAAGGCCCAGTCAAAAACAAACGGAGCGATGATCGCCAACGTGACAAATCCCCACGTAATCGCGCGCGACCGCCTTCCGTCCCGAGCCTTCAACAAGGCAAGTGCAAATAACCCCGCGATTGCCCATGCAACAAGCCACCCCAAATCGCGTGGCGTGCCTTCGCGCAGCGTCTGGGCGCCGACAGCGTGAAAATAGACGCCGGGAATCCAACCCTGACCGGCAATACGCGCAAAGTCGTGAAGCCTGTCTGCGGTTGGGCCGACTATGACGTCACGCCCTTCGATTTGCGATCGCTTTGCTGTGCCGTTCTCGATGTCGATAAAGCTGTACGTGGGAATGGTAGAGGCCTGTATCGACCAATCCGGTCGATACAGGCTTCCAGGCCTTTTGGTTATGTCTGCGATTTCGGCAGAAATCGAACGAACCGATTGATTGCCGAACAGGTCAGCGTAGCGAATGTCCATCGACAAGCCGAAGGGAGTCGCGTGAGCGTTCAATGTGGCTGTGGAGGCGATGGTTCGATAGCGAGGATGCGGCACGATTTCAGACTTCTTGCCTGTGAAACCGGCGATGGAGGTTATCGCTCCCAGATAAACCTTGTTCGGATGGCGACGCAGCGCGCTTTCGAATGCAGCGTCTCCCTGTTCGTCAGTCAACCCTGAATAGGTCCGGTCGAAGAAAACGCGCTTCGCCCCCATGGCGAACAGGTTGTCGATCACTTTGGCGTCATGTTCGCGCGAAAAGTAGATCTTCCCCATGGCATCGAAGGTCTTGTCGTCGAGCCCGACGACGACGACCTTGCCGTCCGCCGGGCGCGCGCGGACCAGGTTGCGGCCGCCGCGATAGAGGTCTTCCAGCGGTTCGCCCAGTTCGATCGCGCCGCAGACGAAGCTGATCAGCAGGGCCCACAGCATGATCGACAGGCGAGTCGTGCGGCGTTTGCGGCGTAGCAGGATCATGCGGCTGCCCTCCCCCCGAATCCCGAAGGCGTTGCAAGGAGATGGCGGTTCGCGTCGTTGCGCGAGAGGGCGGGTCCCGTGGTCACCCTTCCGCGATAACCAAAGAAGGCAAATTTTCTCTTAACCTGCCCGCTTTCCGGTTATCGCCGATGGTTAATGCCGCTCAGCGCTCGCCGTGGATTTCGGCCAGCGATCCCGGCATCGGCATCCCGGCACGGATGTAGTATGTCTGGCACTTCCAGGCGCCATTCCGCTTCACGCAGTCCATCTGGTAGCGCACGTGGACCAGCACCTCGTTGCCATCCTTGGCGCGGCCGAGCCCCTGCACGTAGGAACGCATCACCGCCGCATCGCCAGCGTAGCTGACCAGTCGGAAATTGGTGATGTAGTGCGTGTGGTGGCTCATGTCGGCAAAGACGCCGGTGTAGAAGGCGCGGTGGGCATCACGTCCGTGCATGGCGGGCAGGCCGATGTCCGAAAAATCGAGCACGGCGTCTTCGGTGAACAGGTCCAGCAGGACTGCGACATCGTCGAGCGCGTCGACCGCATAGCAATAGTCGGTCATCAGGTCCTGCAGGGCGATGCGCTCTTCAAGCGGGCACTGGGTCATGGGTCTGGCTCCTTCAGGCAATGGTTTCGCCGTTGTCGATGACGATGTTGGTTCCGGTGATGTGCTTGCCGAGGTCCGA
>JAGWUW010000501.1 GCA_028868235.1 Betaproteobacteria bacterium
CCCCAGAAACGGTGACGATCAGACCGTGATCGGTGATCCGGCCGTCCTGCACCGGAACGATTGCCTCCTCTACCTTTGCCTCACCGGCAATGACGGTCCCCGCCCACAGGACCATGCCTTCGACGCCTCTGACCCCGCAGCTGCGCAGATGCGCCAGCGTTGTGCTGGCGGCTGTCGGCGCGATGCGCACGGCAACGGCCTCGTTCATCGGAGCATTCACTGGATCGCCAGCCCAGGCTGCGCGACCATCGAAACCTGCATGCTGATCTGGGTCATGGGATTGGAGCCGAACTGCCAGATCTTTTCAGCGATCTGCAGCATCGAGCCTTCGCCCGATGCACGGTGAAGTTCCCACGGATCACCGGAATGGGAGACATGACCATGGTACTCCCGCACGCCCGGCAGACACAGGAATGCCGGCTGGCCGGGATAGCCCTGGATCATGTCCTGTACGGGAAACTGGATCCCCTGCGCGGCCATCGCCTTTGCTGCGTCGCCGGGCAAGCCATTTGCCGGTCGGTTCATCCAGAACTGAAGACCTTCGCGCGGAAGCAAAGCTCCGGTGCGATGATCGATGAACCGAACTGACAAGGGATGAAGGTCATAGTCCGTAAAATCGAAGCGGACTGCCGCGACAATCATTGACGGCTGCGTGTTCATCGCGAGAAAGGCGATCTCGATATGAGGAAACTCGGCCCTCAAAAGCAGCCAACCGCGCCGAGCGTAGCTCGTATCGCGGCGGCGCAGGTTGCGCAGTTCGCGCTCGAACTTGGCGCGGCTGACGGCGGGGTCGACTAGCTGGCTCACCCCGCAGCGCCCGCCGACAGGGTTGCGAAGAGTACGCTGCCATCGCCAAGGCCCAGAGCCGCGAAGCTGGCGCCGATCGCAAGCAGCTCGCCAGCCTCGTTCTTGACCTCCCACTTGTCGATAGGCTGGCCCGTGTTCTTGGACTTTTTGAGGGCGAGATCGAGGGCATCGCCGAGCACTTCATCCGGCTTGACCCGGAGTTTCACTTCGGTGCCCGTCACGACGAACACCACACTGATGGGGTGGTTGTCTGCGTTGGGATTGGTGGTTTTCGTCATGATCGTTTTTACCTTCCTGACCGTGCCCGCCGCCGTTGACGAGTCGCTTCAATTTAAGTAACTTTAATCGATTCCACCGCCCTCGTGCAAGTGAGTTTAATTGATGTGCAACAAAGTTTCGACCCGCCATGATCGTTGAACCCGATATTTCGGATGCGCTCGCTGAACTCCCGTGGAGCGCAAGAAGCAGGCTGGAGTTCATCGAATTCCGGCTCGGATGGTACGGGAAACTGGTTCGTAATGACCTGCGCAAGCACTTCGGCATAAGCGCTCCACAGGCCTCAACCGACGTGGAGCGTTATGAGTCAATCGCGCCCGGCAATCTTCGATATGACACTGCGCAAAAGGCATTTTTAAGGGGGCCTGATTTCAAGCGGCGGCTGACCGGAGGACAAGCTGACCGGCGGCTTCTCCAGATGCTGGCGTTGAGCAAGGGATGGTTCGACCTCAAGCAATCCTGGTTCGACGATTTGCCCGAAGTCGAGGTGCTGCAGCTGCGCCGACGGTCGATCACCGATGACCTTCTCAGCATCATGCTTGATGCGGTGCGCGGCGGACTGTGCATCCGAGCCCGGTATTGGACGATGAGCGGCAAGCCCGCGAATGAACGGCGCATCGCCCCACATGCCTTCGGCTACAGTTCAGGACGCTGGCACGTGCGTGCTTATGACGAAGGCAATGGTGACTTTCGCGATTTCAACCTTGGCCGGCTGGAAGATGCAGTTCTCGCCGAACCTTCGACCGTCGCGCCGAGCCTCGACTACGAGTGGATGACGTCCGCCAACCTGCGAATCATTGCCAATCCGGATCTGAGCGAGGAAATGCAAGCCGCTACGCGCCGGGAATTCTGCTTCGTTGGCGACCGGCTCGAGGTTCCATGCCGCCTTGCGATGCTCTTTTACATGCGCAGCGAGTTCGGGCTCGAGGATCATCAGTTGCCGGCTAGTCGTCGCCCCCT
>JAGWUW010000502.1 GCA_028868235.1 Betaproteobacteria bacterium
AGCAATTACACGCCATCGCGGGCGCAGGATGTGACCAACGGCAACGCGATCAATGCCCTGACGCGTCAGGCCTTGCTCGTCCAGTCAGTGGGGGCCGCCTCGCTGATCGGCAGCGAGGTCGATGCAAGCCCGCCCGATGCCGGCGAGATGCTGGCTATCCGCAATGCCCTGACGTCCGCCCTCGATGCTGAAATGCTGGTTGCCACTGATGCCGTCTATGACGCGCTGTGGTCAGCCAAGATGGCGGTGTGGAAAGACCTGACCGAGCGTGCCCGCGCCAGCGACAAGCTGACGACGCGCACGCCGCCCGATGTGTTGCCGGCCCTCGTGCTGGCCTATGACTATCACGACGACGCGTTGCGCGATGCCGAACTGGTCCAGCGTAACGCGGTTATTCGTCATCCCGGCTTTGTGCCGGCGGTTCCCTTGAAAGTGCTGACGCAATGAGCGATGCCGCTGCCGATCAAAACCGCGTTCGACTGGTCGTGAAAGGCGAAGAATACGGGGGCTGGAAATCGGTGCGCATCCGCCCGGCGATTGAAAGCCAGGCCCGCAGCTTCGAGCTTGAGGTGACTGACAAGTGGCCTGGCCAGACCAGCATCCCTCGCCGCATCCAGCCGGGAGACCCGTGCCAGGTGTTCATTGGCGGTGACCTGGTGCTGACTGGCTATGTCGATGCGACGCCGATCCGTTTCGATGGCCGTTCGGTCAGCGTGGCAGTGCGCGGTCGCAGCAAGACCGCCGACCTGGTCGATTGCTGTCCGATTGAATCCGGCAAGGCCACGGCCGTTTCCAGTAGTGGTGGCGGGAGTTGGGCCGATGTTATCCCGCTGAAAGGCGGTAAAGCCGAGAACGTCGTCAAGGCGCCGGCCAAGGCGTCCAACCAGTGGCGTAATCAGAAGCTCGAAGTGATCGCTGCCGCGCTCGCCGCGCCCTATGGCGTGCGGGTGCTGGCTGAAGTCGATACCGGCCGGGTGATCCCTGATCATCAGGTGCAGGTCGGCGAAACGGTTTTCGAATCGATCGACCGCATGATGCGTCTGCGCCACGTGCTGTCGACCGACAACGAGAAGGGCGATCTGGTGTTTATCGATGTTGGCAGCGCCGGCCGCGCCACGACGATGATCGAAACCGGAAAGAACGTGCTGTCCGGTTCGGCTGAGCTTGACTACAAAGGCGTGTTTTCCGAATACGTGGTCAAGGGGCAGCGCGTTGGCAATGATGAGCAATTCGGCGCCGATGTGGCCGAAGAAGAGGGCGAGGCGACCGATTACAGCCCGGCCACGGTAACCAGCCAGACGGCGACTGCCAGGGATGCTCGGGCCAAGCGTCGGCGCGTGCTGGTCATCAAGCAGAGCGGGCAGGCCGATGACGGTACCTGTCAGGATCGCGCCGAATACGAACGCGCCCACCGCGCCGCCAAGGCGCTGGAAACGACTTATACGCTGGTCGGCTGGCGTCAGGCCGACGGGGCTTTGTGGAAGCCTAACCTGCTTGTCCGGGTGCGTGACCCGTTGATCGGCTTCGATGCCGAGATGGTCATCGCCGAATGCAACTGGATCCTCGACCAGGATGGTATGCGCACCGATGTGCGTGTCGGTCCGCCTGATGGCTACCGTTCAAAGGCTGGTCGCCTCAAGAAGAGCAAGAGCCAGAAGGGCGGCGGACCGGATTGGAGTGACGTTAACTGATGAAAGATTTCGCCAGAATGTTGGGCCCCATTGCCCAGCGCATCGGCAACCTGTTGGCGCGCGGCAGTGTCGCGGCTGCCGATGGTGCCCGCAAGATGCGCACGCTGCAGCTCAGGCTGCTGGCGGGTGAAACCAAGGATGCCGTCGAGCATTTCGAGCCCTATGGCTTCAGTGCCGAGCCGCATGCCGGCGCTGAGGCGCTGGCCGCCTTCTTCGACGGCGACCGCTCGCACGGTGTCTGCCTGGTGGTGGCTGATCGCCGCTATCGGATCAGGAACATGATGGCCGGCGAAGTCGCCATTTTCGACGACCTTGGGCAGAAAGTACATTTGACGCGCAACG
>JAGWUW010000053.1 GCA_028868235.1 Betaproteobacteria bacterium
GGCGGAGGGAATACCTCGCTGCGCGCCGTGGCAGAGCAAGCGTGGATGTGCGGCACACGGCTGGAGCGAAAGGCGTGCATTGCCATCTGCCGCGAGGTTGCGGAGCGATACCCGACTGACATCTTTCCGGAGGACGGAGAATCGCTGGACTGCAAAAGCGCACGCATGGCGAGACTCACGGCGGCGAACATTGAGCGCGAAATTGCCGAGCGCCCTAACGTGGAGTTGAGCGGCGGCGTGCAGGAGACGGCAAAGAGCGCCGCCGGTAGCCCGTCCGCTCGAACGCAGGGTTAGGGGTGTGGCGATGCAGACGGTACACATTTCATGGGCAGGGCCGGAGCGGGTGATTGTCGATGCGAAGCGGCGAAAGTGGCGGTTTGAAGATCACCACTACTGCGGCCCGATTGTGCTCGGCAAGGACGGCGATCCACTGGCAGTTCAGCCGCCGGAAAGCTCCCCGTTTTGGGACGCCGTGAATCTTTGGCACGCGCAAGGCAAGCGCACCAAAGACCCGAAGACCGGCGAAATCTGGTGCGTGTGGGACCGGCCGACGATGCAGAAGATGCGGCACTTGGGCGGACGGCATTACGAACTGGTGACGGATGACGACACCCCTAACAAGAAGTAGACGGAGCGTGCAAGGTATGTACCGAAAAACCAAGCGCAGCGTGGAGACCATCGCCAGGATGAATGCCGCCAGATCGCTACGCAGGATGTCGGCGCCGGCCCCGGACTATCCCGCGACGGTCCCGGAGCTTCGCCGCCAGATCATCATCCGCGACTACGATTTCGGCGAGCGAATCCACACGATCGACCTCTACCGGACCAACCGGATCGACTGCTATCGGGTAGTGGTCGACGGCACGCCGTGGAAGGTCCGGATGGGATGGTCACGCATTCTCGCCGGGCTCAGAAAATCACTGCCGAGGGTTGGTGCAGAATCATGAAGGACCGCCGCCCCGTCTCTTCGGACTCCCCCGGAATGCGCCGCGTCGTCGCTGTTCTGGAGGCTGCCGAAGCACCGCTCAACGGCCACCAGATCGCAGAGCGCGCCCACATCGCGTTCAACACCTTCCAGAATCAGTACCGCCAAGTGCTGGCCACCGAAGGCAAGATCCATCTCGCCGGCTACGAGCACAACACCCGCGGGCCGTTCATGCCGACCTATCGGGCCGGGCCGGCGCCGGCGGGCTTCGTGCCCAGGAAGCCCAGGAAAATCACCTCCAGCGCCCGGTCGAAGGACTGGAAGCTGCGCACCGGCTACAACGAGGCGCGGAAGGCAGAGCGCCGCCGGTGTCGGCCGCCGGATCGGGCACTGGCGGCCTTGATGGGAATTTCACTTGGAGCAACGAGAGCAACATGACAGATAAATACCTGTTTTCATTGGTTATGCTAGGTTGCTATTAGGTGAATTTGCAGGGCGTTACCCTACCAAATCACCCCCACCCTAACCCGTGCCTCAGCACCGGTCGGGCCACCCCGGAAGACCCTGGTCTGATTGATCTCGACGCCGATCCGGAGCCGACTCCAATCGCGGTCCAGCCAGACACCGGGGGTCTGGTGGATCGGGTCGAGACTGAGGCCGGCGGACCATTTTCGTGGCGCCACGAAATTGATCGGCTCAACCGGAATATCCAGGCCGCCGACGATGCGGCCGTCCGGGCTGCTGGCCACCACGCGGCGGGTTTCGTCGGGCATTTTGACTAGGGATAGGTCCACCTCCAGCGGCGGGCAGTCGGCCGTGGTGGCGTTGGCGGGCAGCTTGATGCCGGGGCCGATCAGCGGCGCCACCGTGACGGAGACGCGGCGTTCTTCGGTGCTGCCTTTCGGTAGCTGATGCGGGGGCTTGGGCCGGGGGGCCGATGGGCCGGCGCGCTCGATGACCACGGAGCCGTCAGCCTGGGCCACGGCGGGGGCGGCTGACTCGGGCACGGGGGCCGGGCGATGGCTCCACCACCGGTCGATGCCGAAGCCCACGCATACGCTGATGGCGATGGTCAGCAGCCAGGCGATGATCTTTTTCATGCTTTCCCCTCCCCCATGCACTGCCGATACTCAGCCTGGCGGCGGTTCGTCAGTCCAGCCAGGGCGCGGCCCTTGAACTTGTCCCACTTCAAGATCTCGGCGCAGGCCCCGGGGTAGTCCAGGGCGTTCAGCCGCCTGGCCAGTGTGGAAGAGCAAAAAGCCCCCTCGCCGATGTTGTAGGTCAGGCTCACATAGGCGTCGAACTCGTGCTGGTACATCGGGACCGGCGCGCAGCGTTTAACGGCCGCCGCGTATCGATCGGTCTCGGCCACCAGCCGCACCAGGGCGCGAACTGGCGTGGTACGGTCGCCAGTCTTCACTCCATCCGTTGCGCCGAATCCATTGGTCGGAACATCGCCGGCCACCGGCGAAGCAGCCACCTCGACATAGCCCTCCCGGCTGGCAATGCCGACAATGAGCGAGGCAGAGACAATCAGTGCCGCAATTTGGGTGCGCTTAATCATTCCCACATCCTCGGCTGGGCGATGGCGCGGGTGATGATGCTGCCGAACGCTGATACCCCGGCGAGGACAGCGAACGTGGATCTCGGCAGGGAGTCGACGTAGAGTGGGAGAACTGCGTCCACCACGGCAAAGGTGCCAGCCAGCGCCGCGAGCCGCACGCTCCATGCTTTGCGCAAAATTCGCCGCCATTCTGGATGGAGATACATCATTGGCCCCCGTGATTAACGTTGCACTTGGTCTCGACCACGGTGACGCGCCGGTCCAGGCCGTTGATGCGATCGTGCAGGTCGCCCGCGATCTTGTGCATGGTCCCGCTCATCTCGTCCAACTTCGTATAAATCTTGTTCCCAAGCCAACCAAGGATGGCGATGAGCAGGCCGAACAAGGTCGCCACCAGTGAGGCGGCCAAAGTCAGTAGCAACGTATCGGTCATGCGTTCCCATAAAATAAAAAGCCGCCCGGAGGCG
The DNA here is from genome assembly GCA_028868235.1 of Betaproteobacteria bacterium. Taxonomy (GTDB): domain Bacteria; phylum Pseudomonadota; class Gammaproteobacteria; order Burkholderiales; family Rhodocyclaceae; genus Azonexus. The sequence continues at coordinate 2,957 of JAGWUW010000053.1, forward strand.
GCTGTGATATAAATCCAGGATGGATGCGTTCATCGTCATGCTGATCAAGCCGTTTGTGGCCGTCCCATTTCTTCTCGTCGCGTGGTCGGGGAAGAAGTGGGTTGAGCGGTGGCCGGACAGCAGACTGAAGCGGATCCTGCTCTTCAGTTGGAAAGCCTAGCCCCGAGCAGTCCGCCGAACGCCTCCGATGTCTGAGGCAGAAACGGCGCCAGCAAGCCACCCAGGTTCGGCGCAACCCCATTCCGTGACACGTTCTCCGCACTTGCTGCCAGATTGACGGCTGGCGACGAGGTATAGGCCCGCGTGGCGATGTTGAAGGGAAGCGACAGCACAAAGTCTGTCGGGGAAGGCAGCGGCATCCGCGTGGCGGTCCCGGAGTCCCCGACAATGGGGCGGAAGGCCTGGGCGAAACGAGCCGCGTCGTAGAGCGGAGACTGGTTCCGGCCAAATAGGAAGCCGTTTCTGTCCTTCTGCTGAAGCAACCCGGCCAGGGCATTCCCGCTGATATTCCCGTTGCTGGGGTTGATGACGCCGTTGCGCTGGGTCAGCAGCATCAGATTCCGGTACTGCCCCCGGGCCGCATCAAAGGCCTTGGCCGTATCGCCGCTGAGCCCGGAGGCCAGCAGGTCGTCGGCCATGTCCTTGACCTTGAACAGGGCCATCCCGAGCTGCCGATCGCCGGCGGCCGACGTCATCTGGTTGTTGGCTACCTTCCCGAGCTTGCTGGCAATGTCCTGAAGCTGCTCACCTGTGGCCTGGCCCTTCTCCGCGTAGGCATAGAGACGCTTGACCAGCGGATGGTCGGTAATACTGCCGAAGTCGCGGGTCGGGCCGTGCATCGAGTGCGGCGGCGGCAACATACCCTCTACCTCGCTATCTATGGCGGCCAGGCGATTTATGAATGGATCTGGATCGATGGTGCGCGGCGTCTTGTCGGCAACCATCTTGTAGATGCTGGAAATGCGCTCGCGCGCCTGGTCGAGCACGGCAGAATCCAGCGTGTCCGATGTTTCGCCGATGGCGTTTGCCGCTGCGCGGTTCAGCACCGTCTGGTTGTTGGCCTTGATGGCGTTGAACCGTCCGGAGGTCATGGGTTGGCTTTCCAGCTTCGCCTCGAGCTGCTGCAGCGCGCGGGAGCCGGAGGCCTGGCCAGGGGTCAGCTGCATACCCATGGTGCGGCCGCGCTCCATGATGGCCTGCTGGGGAGCGTTCAGCCCGGCCGACAGATCCTCTCCGACCGTGCCGAAGTTGTACCCGCCACCGGTGCCGGTAGCCGTGGCGCCTCCCGATACCTGACTGCTGGCCGATGCAGTGCCAGGCGTAGCCTGGGCCGTCGAATTTGCCCCCGACAGATTCGCGCTCCGGCTCCCCTGCAGCACCCTAACCAGCTTGTCGCCGACGTACTTGCCGCCGGCACCACCGGCTGCGCCGAGCATCACATTGGCCGCCCGAGAATCATTCTGCCCGGTCGGCTGCAGCGCCCCCATGGCGCCCCCGAGCACGGTCGCGCCGAGCATCGTATTCGCCCCTGGCACGAAGGCAGCCGGAAGCGCGACAGCGGCCTGTCCGGCAAAATCACCGACGGCACCGGCTGTGGTCGTGTTGAGTCCTGCCATTGCGCGCCGGTGCTCATCCACCTCGCCCGGAGCATCCAGCCCGAGCATCTGTTTCCCGCCCAGGTAGAGCGACTTCATGCCGCCGCCAATCCCGGCCAGGAGATTCTGGCCGACGGACTGCTCGGCGGCCGTATCGGCATAGGCGTCGCGCGGCTTGCTTGGCGCGGAAGTCATCGAGGCGGCAATCATCGATTGCGCCTGCTCCGGCGTGGTCCCGTCGGGCACCTCGAAGCGGGCTACGCGCCCATCCGGCATCTGGAATCGTGCGATAGGCATTATTCAAACCCCAGGAATTTGGCGCCGCCGGCCGGCTGAGAAGCGGCAGCCGGATTGCCGCCCGCGTACATCGCGTGCAGCTGCCTGATCGTCTGCAGGGCCGCCTTGCGCGTTGCGATCGGGACGGTGCTGTCTCCGATCTGGCCGGCCATCTGGCGGTAGAGCGCAACGTCCTTGTCAGACTGCGGGCCTTCCATGCGCGGCTGGGCCATCATGATCGCGCCCTCCAGGGCCTTCAGCTGGGCGGCCGCCTGCGCTCCCTTGGTCGATCCGCCGACTGCCTGCGCAATAACATCCGCGCCGGCGCCGAGATAGCTGTGCGTCGAGCCGTCCAGCAGGGAATCAGCCTTGTCCAGCAGCGGGATTACCCTTGCCGACGCCTGCTGAGTCGCCAGCGGCGATCCTTTCGCCGGCGCGGCGATCGGCGTGGCTATCACCTGGCCAGTCATCTGTCCGGCCTGCGGTGGCGTCACCCAATAGCCGTCCTTGAACTGCGGCTTGTTGGCCTGGCTCTTGTCGAAATTCAGGCGAGAGTACCCAAGCGAATTGCTCGCTGCGGCATCGGGCGACAGCGTGTTGCGGATCTGGGAGACCGGCCGGCCCGTGTAGGGGTCAAGCCCGAACGTCGTCGCGCCGGTGTTCTGGAAGTTGAGCTTTTCGGCCGGCGCGTAGCCGCCCTGGATCGGCCGGACCGTGCCATCCTCGGCCATCTGCACCAGCATGGGTCGCCCATCAGGCCCCATCACCGTGCGCGGCTCTGTGGCGAACTTGGGGGCCAGCTTCCGTTCTTCCATTTTCAACTTCAGGGCTTCCTGGAAGGCGTCATAGTCGCCAGCTTGGCGAGCGGCTGCCAGCATCTGGTCTGCCATTGAAGGCGCTGCAGCCGCTTGCGGCATCGTCGCCATACGCGCTGCATTTCCTACTGTCGGCCCAACATCACCAACGGCAGCGCCTGCGGCCAGGGCGGCAGACGGCGGACTTGCCTGGCCAGACTGTCCGGCCAACGCCCGACCGAGCGCCTCCCTGGTTGCCAGCTGGCGGCGCATGGCGTCCATCTGCATCTTCTGCATGTCCATGTGCTGCGTCCGCATCGCATTTTCCAGGTTCTGCTGCCGCGCCATCTGATACGTCGCCATTGCACTCTGCCCAGCCGATCCAAGCGCCTGCCCAATCGATACCGGCGCTCGCGACGGGCCGCCGGCCGACAGCAAGCCCAGGCCCATGTTCAACAGGGCCATATCTTCAGGGTTATCGAGTAGTCCCATGATCACCTCACTTGTTCAGCAGGCCGTAGATCTGCGCGCCAGTCAGCGCGCCGCCCAGCAGTCCCGCCGTTTGATTGCTGTAGATCGGGCTGGATTGAGAGCTACCCATCCCCGCAAGAGGATTGATCAGGCTCCCATACTTGGCCATGTTCTGGTAGTTGTAGTCCTGTGGCGCGTTCAAGTTCTGGATCTGCTGGTTGTAGTTGTTGTCCGACAGGCCATAGGCCGTACCCATCATGCCCATTCCGGCCTGTCGGTTTGCCATCTGCTGCTGCGATTGCGCCATCGCCTGCGCGTTGTTCTGCAAGCTGAGATTCGCGTTGAACTGCTGGGTCGAGAGATCCCTATTCGCGTTGCTCTGCGCGTTCGACAGGCCCAGCCCCGCCATGTTGTTGGCCGTGCCATACATGTTGCCCTGTGCCGTGTTGAATGCGTTGTTGTACATGTTCGCTGCGGTGTCGCCCATCGAGTAAGCCAGCCCTTTCGCCGCCAGCCCCTGCGCGATGCCCTGCCGGCTGCCGCCGTATTGGCCGGCGGCTACTGCCCCCTGGTTGATGGACGGCATGACCTGCTCGTTGAAGTTCTCGCCCATCCGGCGCATGGCGTTATTCACTACCGGATCGAGCGCCGACGTATTCACCTGGCCGGAGAGCATCTGCTGGATCGACTGCATTGGGTTCGCCCCACCCATGCGATTTAGGGTTCCGGCGAAATCAACCGCCGGGACGCCTTGAATGTTCGAGACCGGAGAGATTTTCGGATCGAATGCGCCCTGCATCGCGCTCATGCCGGTGTTCGCCGCCTGGTCGATGGCCCAGTTGCGGCCGGACAGCGAACTCTGCCGGTTGTCGGTCAGCGCCTGCTGCTTGTCGCCCCACTGCGAATTCGCGTAGTTGGTGTTGGCGTCCTGCGCCAGCCCGGTCAGATAGGGCTGCATCGGCGCCCACGGGGTTTGCGTGACAGTCTGGGTGCCGGTCTGCTTCGCGCCGTTCATCGAACCAACCGCACCGCCGGCCAGCGCCGCCAGCGTTGCCGGGTTGGAGGCGAGATTGCCGATGCCCGTCGCCAGGCCGCTACCGAGATTGCTCAGCCAGTCCCAAGTTCCGGATGAGGTGCTTTGCGGCATCCAATCAACAGCGCCATCGCCCCATGCCGGACTGCCATCGTCGTAGTAAATCATCGTTATCCCCTGTTCCGGTAAAGTGAAAGCACTGCGTTCGGGCTGCCCTGAACCAGCCCGCGCAAGAATGGATTGGTTACGCCGGACGCCATCTGATTGCCGGCGCCACTCGCCGCACCTGAGAGCAGTCCGTATTGCAGTGCCTGGCCAACATCGCCGCCGCGCAGCAGCGAACCGGCGCCAGCAGAAGCCGCCCCAGACAGTCCGGAGCGCACCCAGGCAGGTACTGAGTTGCCAAGCAGCCCGGAGACCTGCTGGCCGGCATACGAACCGGCGCCAGAAGCCAGGCCGTTAAGCAGAGCCTGATTCAGATTGCCGCCGTTCATTGCTGTCCCGGCCAGTCCGATGCCGCCGCGCGTCAGTGCATTGGCAAGCCCGCTATTCATGCCGGTCGCGCTGGCCAAGCTGCCGGCCAGTGAATCTGCGCCACCAGTCAGGCCGCCGAGCGCAGCGCCCTTGAGCACGTTTCCACCGTTCATGGCCGAGGTCATGCCGCCTGCCACAGCGCCGGCCGTCATGCCAGATAGACCCAGGCCCGCTGGCCCTAGCGCGGCAGTCAATGCCACGCCAGTCAGTAACCCGCCAAGACCGCTGCCGCCCTGCTGATCTCCGCGGTAGTGGCTCCAGTTCCAGCCGAAATTCGGGTCGCTGGCCTTGTCCGCGGCGATGTAGAACGTGTCGTTGCCGTAGGCGTCCTTGCCGGACGGCGTGATGTTCTGCTTCATCCAGTCGGCGTTGGTGTATTGCCGAGATTCCGAGTTCTGCCGGCGCGAGGTGCTTGTGTTGATCGTCGCGGCGTCGGCCACCTGATAGCCGCTGAGATTCCCGGATTTGTCGAAAATCGGCCGTGAGCCCGGAATATAGGAGCCCCCCGCGTATTCCGCCCTGCCGTCAGAGCCATCGCCCCACATGCCGCCAGAGCCGCCATAGGTGGTCTGAGCAAGGCCGGTCATGTAGTTCCCGCTGGCGTTGTTGTTCTTCCAATTGACCGCGGCGGCCCTGGAAGGGTCGAAGTAATTGCCGAGGAACTTGTCTCCCAGGTAGTAGCCGGAGACCAGATTCGAATTCACGGCGCCCTGTGCGTCACCGGTACGGATGAACGACTGATCCGACAGCAGCCCATAGATCGGATTCACCTGCTGAGCCGGGGCTGCAGATGCGACTTGTGCTGGCGCGAACAGGCTCACCGGGCCGCCAGTCGCGCCCGGAAACAGACTTCTCACGGCCATGATTTACCCCAGTAAGTTCCAGGTGTTGTTGTAGTAGCACCAGACGCCTTGCGCGCCTGTGCCGTTCGGTTTCCATTGCGTGCCGTCCGCCAGCCTGATGTCGCCCTCGCGGGGCTTGGCCGGAGCGGCGTTGGTCTTGTCGATGTGCCCGGCGGCCAGCAGTGCGAAGGCGGCGGCAATCTTGCGCAGTTCGTCCTCGATGAAGCGGCGAAGCTGCTCCGGGTCAGACGGCGCGACGCCGGGCGCGTAGAAGGCGCTGGAAAGGTTTGGCGTTCTCATTTTTCTGCCATATAATTTATCCGCGCAGCTTGGGCAGCTTCCGGAACTAAACGCCCCGCCAACCGCCTTCCATGCTTGGTTACATGTGAGGCAGCCCCGAGATTAATCTCGGGGTTTTTATTTGTGGCTACCACTGCCCAGCAACCTCCACATCAATATCCCACGAGTCCAAGCGCCATTGATACGCTGAACCAGTCTCGATCCGCACGGCGATGTAGCGCCCGGACACCATGCAGTCATCCGCGATCGTCTGGCCGATGGTGTGCTGCATCGTTGGCCCCCAAGTCGGGTCAGCGAATGGATCGTTGCTCGTGCCGATCTTGATGTTCACCGTCTGACCGGTGTTGCCGACGATGCGCGGGCGGATGCCCTTCACCAGCTTGATCTGCTCAGGTGCGCCGAATGACAGGCCACGCCGCTCCAGGTAGGCCGAAGGGATCACACCGTCGAAGCTGCTGGACGAGTCCATCATGTACAGCTTGGTGTTGGCGCTGGCGAGGATCGTCCGCGCCGTGCTGGGCACGAAGTCGGGGCCGTCCCACATGGTCAGGTCGGAATCCCACGGTGCCGAGTCCATGTTCCAGTTGCCGGCCAGGCCGTTATCCACCGGGCCGAATGCGGCATGGTTCAGGTTTGGAATCTCGCGGAAGCTGACCGTCTTGTCCTTGTAGTTCCAGACCATCGCCATGTTGCAGGAGGCCGATCCGATGGACGGATAGCAGACGAACACCTCGTTGAAAAACGGGTTCTTGAACACGAAGCATAGCCCCGCGCCATTCACGTCGATGTTCTGGAACAGGTAGCGCCGGGTCTGCTTGTCGAGCACGCTGGTGGCCTGCTGGCCGTCATGCACGATCACGTCAGAGCCTGTCAGCACAACATGGAAGCCATCGACCTCGACGATGCAGTTGCGGTTGAGCGCCCCCGACGTGCCCAGCACCTTCGAGAAGCGGAACACGTAGGCCCCGCCCGTGAAATCCATGCGCCAGCAGGAGCCTTCCTTGTAGATCATGAAGGCGTCGCGCAGTTGCAGGCCATCCACAATCGGGTCGTAGCCTTCTGCTAGGTCGGTTTCGCCAGCATCCTTGGTGGCGTCGGTCTGATCCCAGCTTACCGGCACGCTGCCGGGGTCGGCTGGGTGCGACCACTTGACCATGAACGGGTAATTCGTCCCGGCCTTGGTCACGTTGAGCGCCACCAGATAGTTGCGGAATGCCCGCAGCGCCCTGCAGTAGGTGTTCGCAGGCCAGTTGGCGAGATCGACAAACTTGTTGCCCAAGTTCAGGTTCCACGACATGGGCACGTTGGTCGTGTCGCCGCTGTTCAGGATCGGGATACCGGACAGCAGCGTGCTCGACCATTGGTTCGGCACGCCCGTGCGCGGCGTCAGATGCGTGATGTCGGTATGCACCGCCACGCCGCCCGAGATCGTCACCGCAAACACCTTGCCCGCCGTGGCATAAAGCCAGTACCGCGACCCGGCCACGTTGCACGGCAAGACGTGCTGCGGCGTGAAGCTCGGAGAGTTGTACACCTCGCCGTGGCCGTAGAACTGGTACGCCATGCCATCGAGGAAGCGGATGTTCTTGGCATCCGTCCAGGCATTGTTCGGCAGTTCGTGGGCCGACAGGTC
>JAGWUW010000503.1 GCA_028868235.1 Betaproteobacteria bacterium
CCAGAACCATGGCACGGCATGATAGGGATGCGGATCGCCACAGATCGCCTTGGCCGCCGTGGTTGCCATGTCATTTGCGTTCTGGACCGATTCAATCCGGATCACAGCGCCATCGGCGAAAGCGTTGGCATGAGCGGCGCAGTCACCGATCGCATAAATGTCTGGAAGCGAGGTTCGGCAAAATTCGTCGACCAAGACACCATTCCCGCCCGTCGCGCCCGCGGCAACAAGCGGTGCGACCGCTGGATTGATGCCGATACCCACAATGACGATATCGGCCGGAAGAATTTCCCCTCCCGCCAGACGCACCCCGGTGACCTTGCTCTCACCCTCGATGCATTCCACTGAGACATTGGTGCGGAGATCGACGCCATGCGTGCGGTGCTCGGCCTCATAGAAAGCCGATAATGCTTCGCCGGCCACACGCGCGAGAACCCGCGGCAAGGCTTCGAGCAAGGTTATCTGGAGGCCAAGCTTGGAAAGCACCGCGGCCGCCTCGAGGCCGATGTAACCACCGCCAATTACGACGGCACGGCGCGCGCCGGCCGCAATTTCTTGGACCAAGCGGTCTACATCTTCTCGGGTACGGACCGAATGCACTCCGACGAGGTCAGCGCCGGCACAGCCTAGACGCCGCGGATCGCCGCCCGTCGCCCAAATCAGCTGACCGTATCCGAGAGTACTGCCGTCATCGAGCTTGACCGACCTCGCCGCAGGATCGACTTCAGTCACCGTCCTGGCAAGCACCAGTTCGATAGATTTGTCAGCCCAGATCTGTGCAGGCCGAAGGTGAAGACGTTCGAACGGTTTGTCACCGGCCAGATATTCCTTGGACAACGGCGGTCGTTCGTAAGGTGGCTCTGGCTCCCGGCCCACGATCATGATTGAGCCTGCAAATCCATGCTGACGCAGTGCCAAGGCTGCTTGAGCCCCGCCATGGCCGGCCCCGACGATGACGATGTCTGCGAATTTAGTCATGGAACAAGCACGCCGTCGTCTTAGAGTTCAGGTCGTCGAGGCGAATCTGCGGTGCAAACCCGATCTGCCTGGCGGGCGAGGCATGATCGCCCCGGCGAAACAGCGCGTCCTCGGTGGTCATCGTGTCGAACAAGTTCCGACCGGTCAGCGGTTGAGTGCATGGCGGGATGAGTTCGGGTCTCCCGTCGATGGCGCAGACGCCGAAGCCGCCGCTCGCGGTCAACAACCCATCGGCCATCAAGCCATCGAGGGCTGCTACGGTGTCGAGAAAAGCTTTGTTCATGCGGCCACTAGCCCTTCAAAGGTCGCTGTTTCTACTTGCGCAGACGCTCGGCGTGCCAAGCCACATGTTCCGCGAGCAACGTCGAAATGAAATAATAAGAATGGTCGTAACCGGGCTGCATTCGGATCGTCGCAGCGATCCCGAAGCGAGCACATGATTCCTCCAGCAGCGGCGTCCTGAGCTGTTCGTTCAAGAAGCCGTCTTCGAGGCCCTGATCGACCAGTATCTCAGGTACCTGCGCTCCTCCCTCGATCAACGCACAGGCGTCATATTCGCGCCAAGTTGACCTGTCCGGCCCGAGGTAGCCACCAAGGGCCTTCTGACCCCAAGGGCAGTTGACGGGACTAGCGATCGGGGCGAAGGCGCTGACCGAGCGGAAACGACCGGGATTGCGCAAAGCGATCGTCAGGGCGCCGTGCCCCCCCATCGAGTGGCCCGTGATCGCTTGGCAAGCCATATCTGCCGGAAACGAGTCCGCGATCAGCTTCGGCAGTTCCTGCTCGATGTAGCTCCGCATGCGGAAGTTGGTCGACCAGGGCGCCTGCGTCGCATCGACGTAGAACCCCGCACCCTTTCCAAAATCATAGGCCTCGTCGTCGGGCACATCGTCGCCGCGCGGACTGGTGTCCGGGGCAACGAAGATCACACCGTGCTCGGCGCACGCGGCCCGATATTCACCTTTTTCGGTGACATTGGCGTGAGTGCAAGTGAGGCCAGACAAATACCAAAGCACAGGCAGCTTGGCTCCGGCAGGATGGTCGGGG
>JAGWUW010000504.1 GCA_028868235.1 Betaproteobacteria bacterium
TATTTTCGCGCAAGCCAATCGTTCGAGCGAAGCGTATTTTCCTCTGCCGGACTTAGTGGTTCTCCGATCATGCGACGATCAACCTCGTCCATGACCGCCGGCGCTACCGTATCACTCGCCAGGTGATATTCGGATCGAACGCTTGCTTGCGGCGCGCTGGCGACGACGATCGGCACAGTCCAGCCATCGCTGTTGCGGCACGCCATGCCACTCAGACCTGCTCTCGTGCTGAACGTTCTGCAGATGCCTTCAGCGGTCTGGACGGTCACACCGATCCGCACCTTGCCCGGACCAGCGGCAAGCTGATTCGACAGGCTATCGGCCAATTCGCCGCGCGCAACCATATGGCCAGCGGTATCCACCCCGAGCATTGTGGCCGTCGATCCTTTCAGGATCCGCTCGCCAAAGAACCCCAGCGCCAGACAAGCGGCTGCAGCACCGGTCAGGATTGCTCCGAACACACTGCGACGAATCGCGATTTGGCGTCTTGAGCCAATCGCGACGACGTTTCCGTCCAGCAAGCCCAACCTAGCCATTAGACCCTGGTCAAATTCAACGTGTGGCGGCTCGTCGAACGCCGCAACCACCTGACGGGCCATCCACCGTTGGGCGGCAATCTTGCGAGCAAGGTCCGGGTCGACCTTTAGCTGTTCTTCGATAGCTTGCCGGGCCGACCCTGTGAGGCGACCATCGGCAAAGGCCATAACTTCTTCTTCGGAAAATCTGCTCAATGCCTTGTCCCCCCGTTGCCATAATGGCGCAGCAGCGCGGCCCGGCCCCGGGCCAAGCGGCTGGTGAGCGTTCCTTCGGGAACTTCGAGGATCTCAGCTGCTTCGGCGTAGGATTTGCCGCCCAACAAGACCAGCTTGACTGCAAGACGCTGCTCATCGGGGAGATCCTCGACATGTGCACGCAACCGGGCCAGTTCGGCATGGTCGAGAATTTCGTCGGCCGCACGGCCACCGTCATCGACATCACCGCTCTCAGGCAGCGGCTCAACCAGCCGCCCCCAACGGTTGCGCATGCGAATTTCGTCGATCCAAATGTTCTTCATGATCCTGAACATCCACAGATCAAGCCGCGTGCCGGCCTGCCAAACGGCGCGATGCTCCAATGCCCGCTCGACCGTCCGTTGCAGGAGGTCGTCGCAGTCGGCGTCTACACGCGCAATAACCCACGCCATCCGGCGCAGGCGCGGCAACAGCGCAACGATTTCACGCCTGATATCGGACAATGATTGTCTTTCCCTATGGAAGAAACGTCTGGGCCGGGTCGTTTATTCCCCTGTATGGTGAAACACAGCGAATTTTTCTCGAAAGCAGGGCAGATCGACCGCCTGACGGGATGGCTATAGATGTCTCGAATTCTGCGTAAATGCAGCGAACTCGTCCTCATGTTGACCTGTTTGGGTCTAACACCACTCATTGCCCAGGCACAAAGTCGCGGCGGACCGCCTGCGGGCATTCCGATCGGTGGTCCGCCAGGAAACCCAGGCAGCATGGGCGGTTTTCCTGGCGGACCACCTGATCAACCGCCTCGCGGGCCGCCGGTTTGGGCTGGTGACGTCGTTGACGAGCACGCCATCGGACTTGATCGGGCTGAAGTAGCTTCATCGCAGGCGCTATCCAAATCCCAGCGACGACGAGCGGCCGAGCAGGCCAACAATGATCCTGCCAATTTCGAGCTCGATCACAACGGCGCACTTGCGATCCGAGGCGAGGTGTTGGCCACTGGGCTGGACGCAATGACCCTCGCGCAGGTTGAACGCAAGGGCTTTGTGATCCTGCGCCGCGAGGAGATCGCCGGCCTCGGCACCGAGCTGATCGTGCTCGCCCATCCATCGATGTCGGCGGTACGCGCGCGTCAGCTTCTGCGCCGGATCGCGCCGCATGCAACCTGTGCGCTCAATCATGTCATGTTCGAAAGCGGGATGGCGACCGGTGAGCGCGGCTCCGATGCCAATGACACCCGATCTGCAAGCCGCCGAACGATCACTGTAGGGATGATCGACAGCGGGGTATCCGC
>JAGWUW010000505.1 GCA_028868235.1 Betaproteobacteria bacterium
TGCTGCACGGGAGCAGCGTCGCGAAAGAGGTCGTCACCTTCAACGGTGCCGGCGTCGGCACCGTCGATCCGGGCTATACCCTGCAAGGCCAACTGACGCAATTCCAGGCCCTGCAAAGCGACCCCGCGCAGATCGAGGATGCATTCACCAACCCGCAAGTCAAGGCGCTGTACCTCAATATCAAAAGCCACCTGGCCAACGGCACCTGGACCCTCGATCAGGCACTCAGCGCAATCGCAACGCTCTACCCAGTCGATCAAGAAGCCGTCAAAGAAAGACAATGGCTCTATCGGTCACTGACCGACATCAAGCAGCTCAAGGCGGAAGCCGCGCGCGTGCCGACGCTGACATCCGGCGGCGACAATCCGACGCATCCGTTCGACGTGCCCGACAGCCAAATTCTTGCCGAGAACCTTACTTATCGATTGGCTGTTGAAATCGTTAGCCAGCATACCGAATCCGCCTCGCTGGTCGGCGGCGCGGTACGCGCCTACGGCAGCAAGGTCTACCTCACGGTGGATCAACTCAACCGGCTGATCGCCGCTGGCACGACGCCGGCAACCGAATACGAAGTGCTGGGCGACACCACGCCGTCGATGGTGTCGAACTCGCAATACCACCTGGGCAGCCAGGACACCGAAATCCGTGTGCCCATTGAGGATCAACCGCTATACCGTGGTGGCTTGGTCGGCGACGTGGTAGAGGGTGCGCTCGACTTCGGCAGCATCGATTTGCTGCAAGACGGCTATAGCCAGAAAGACTTCGGCGACACCCACAGCCTGGTGCTGCTGATCGATTCGCTGAATACGCAAAACGCCCTGCTGCAGCTGGTGGCCCCGGATGACCGCACCGCCGCCGGTGCCTTGCTGAAACAAGTCTTCGCGCAATCGTCATACGAAAAGCGCCAGGACGGCGATCTTATTTCCGGCACCGATCAAGGCCAAGCCGAAGGCGACGAACTGGAGAACGTCCTCAATGCGCTGGCCGACTTCGTCCTCGGCCAGACCAACGACAGCCGCCTCAAGGGCAGCCCGGACGGCAACACCTGGTGGCGCGACACCGAGGATTTGGACGGCTATACGGGGCGCGACGACTTCTATAAAAAGCTCACGCAGATCGCGGCGGACGCCGGGTTCTCCGACACGCTGGCCGGCAAGCTCACGTTGTTGTCATCGTCCAGTGAGCTGGTCGGGGACGCCCGTAATAATTTCGCAGCCTATGTCGCGCTGTATACCCTGAGTCCGTTCGCGTTCAAGCCGGCAAAGGATACGGTGACGGAAGACACCCTCGAGCAAATCCTGTCAACCACCTGGGGCGACGTTTACAACGCTTGGAAGACCGACAAAGACATAGTGGCCGCAGGCGGTGGCGCGGTGTCCAATGTGACCGACGAGTGGTTGCAGGATCGTTGGGGTTTTCTGGAACGCAAACTGTGGTTCAACGCACAGAACAAGAACCCGGTGAATCCTGTACTTAGCACCGAGGATACTGATCTATCGCCGTTTGAATTGGAGCCGACCTACTACGAAGACATCGCCAGCGGTTACAAGATTGCCCAAGGCCTGATCAACGACGCGACCCAACGCTTTATCTTCGGCGACGATCAAAACAATACCGACATTACCGGCGGCGGCGTTGCCGATCATCTGTATGGCAACGGCGGCAACGATATCTTGAGCGGGTTGGCCGGCGACGACTACCTTGAAGGCGACGATGGGGCTGATACGCTGACCGGCGGCACTGACAACGACACGCTCAACGGCGGCCAGGGTTTCGACACCTACCTCTTCAACAGCGGCGACGGCTCGGATACGATCATCGACAGCGATGGGCAAGGTCTGATCCAGATCGACGGCGAGACGCTGGATATCGGCAAGCTGATCGAAGGCAGCGACGACCTGTGGCACTCCGCCGACGACAAATTCATCTTCCAGACAACCCAGGAAGAGGATGGCAGCACCACCCTGACCATCTTCACCAAGAACAGCGGCGACCGCATCACCCTCAAACAATTCGGCAGTACC
>JAGWUW010000054.1 GCA_028868235.1 Betaproteobacteria bacterium
ACCACGGTCCGGCATCAGGAAAGCCACTCGGTTCTAAAAAAGTTTGAACGTGGCGGCCAATAGCCAATTGACCGACAAGCCTTAAAGAATAACCACGAATAAAGAAGGGGGCCTAGGCCCCCTTCCTCGTTCTCCGACAGACTTAATTGTCTCCCGACAGACTTAATTGTTTCCTATCAATCACGCTTACCAGTTCGGCTCGCGTTCCGGCGTCGCCGTGATCTTGTGGATACTAAGGTCGGCGCCTTCGTATTCTTCCTCCTGATCGAGGCGCAAACCTAGGGTGCTCTTCAGGGCGCCATAGACGATGGTACCGCCGACCAGAGCGACGCTGATGGCCATCGCGGTCATGATTAGCTGCGGCATGAAGGCGATGCCACCAGCCCCACCCAGCGCCTTGCTGCCGAAAATACCAGCGGCAATACCCCCCCAGGCGCCACACAGGCCATGCAACGGCCAGACGCCAAGGACATCGTCGATCTTCCAACGGTTCTGGGTCAGCGTGAACATGACCACGAACAAGGCACCGGCGACGCCCCCGACAATCAGCGCACCAATTGGGTGCATAAGATCAGAACCAGCACAAACGGCGACCAAGCCGGCCAACGGGCCGTTGTGCAGGAAGCCGGGGTCGTTCTTGCCCATGACTAGGGCAACCAGGGTGCCGCCAACCATCGCCATTAGGGAATTGAGGGCAACCAGGCCGGAAATCTTATCCAGTGTCTGGGCGCTCATGACGTTGAAGCCAAACCAACCAACGGTCAGAATCCAGGCACCCAGCGCGAGGAACGGAATCGATGACGGGGGATGGGCGGACAGGCGGCCATCCTTGGTGTAGCGGCCGTAGCGGGCGCCGAGCAGCAGCACAGCCGGAAGGGCGATCCAGCCGCCCATGGCATGCACGACGACGGAGCCGGCGAAGTCGTGGAACTCCTCACCGAAAGTTGCCTTCAACCAGGCCTGGATGCCAAAGGCCTGGTTCCAGGCGATGCCTTCGAAGAAGGGATAGACGAAACCGACCAGCATGAAGGTAGCGATCAGTTGCGGGTGGAACTTGGCACGCTCAGCAATGCCGCCGGAAATGATGGCCGGAATGGCGGCGGCAAAGGTAAGTAGGAAGAAGAACTTGGTTAGTTCGAAACCGTTCTTGTCCATCAACGTTTCAACGCCGGAAAAGAAGTTCACGCCATAGGCGATGCTGTAGCCGACAAAGAAGTAGGCAATGGTCGAAATACCAAAGTCGGTCAGGATTTTGACCAGGGCATTGACCTGATTCTTCTTGCGCACCGTTCCAACTTCGAGAAAAGCGAAGCCGGCATGCATTGCCAGCACCATGATGGCACCGAGCAAAATGAACAACACATTGCTACTGGACTGATAAGTTTCCATGAAACCCCCAACATAAAGATGAGAAACCAAAAGCAAGCACCATTCCAGTGCGCAAAAAATGTTTCAAATCAGTGCGTTGCATTGGGCATTACCTCAATAATTGCACCATTACGGTGCAATTATTGAGTCCGACGCTCAAACTCGGTGCGTCGACGCCTTATTTCGGGGCAAGTTCGCTCGGCAGCAAGACCCACATCCGGCCACTCTGTTTCATGCGCCCTGCCTGCTCGCCTGCCTCCTTGCCGAAACCCCAGAAAAAATCGGCACGGACGGCACCTTTGATCGCTCCGCCGGTATCCTGGGCCATAACCAGCCGATTCATCGGCTGTGCCGAATTCGGCCGGGTAGTGGCCAGGAAGACCGGCGAACCGAGCGGCACAGAACGCGGATCAATGGCAATGCTGCGTTCTGCCGTCAGCGGTACGCCCAACGCTCCGATCGGCCCACCATCGCTGTTCGGCACTTCGCGGAAAAAGACGTAACTGGGGTTGGCATTGAGCAGCGCATCGAGCCGTGAAGGATTGGCCCGCGCCCACGACTGGATACCCTGCATGGATGCCTCCTCCAGCTTCAACTCGCCACGCTCGACCAGCGTCTTGCCGATCGACTGATAGGGGTGACCGTTCTGATCGGCATAGTTCAGGCGGACCATGCCGCCATCGGCCAGCTTGACCCGCCCGGAGCCCTGAACCTGTAAGAAGAACAGTTCAACAGCATCGTCCACATAGAGCAGCGTTTTGCTCGGCAACTGGTCACCCTTGGCAGCAATTTCGGCCCGCGACCAATAAGGCACCACCTTGTTACCCTCTAGTCGTCCACGAACACGCTTATCCTTGAGCTCGGGGAAGACAGCCGACAAATCGATGGTCAACAAATCATCCGGCACCCCGCGCACCGGCTGCTCATACCCCTTGCCCCGAGTGCGACTACCGCGCAATAGCGGCTCATAGTAACCGGTAATCAGACCATTGACCGCCCCGTCACCATTGGCGATAGCATAGGGCCTCAGGTTCTGTTCGAAGAAGCGGCGCGGATCGTTTCCCGCCTTACCATCTGCCAACCGAGCCAAGTCGCAGACCCTCTTCCAGCCCGCACCATTGCCCTTGCTGGCAACACCTCGGCAAGACTGCAGGAATGCCGGCCAGGCAGCAGCCACGTCATCCTCGGTCCACCCAGGCATATCTGTCCAACTCGCAGGCTGAAAGGAACGTGAGAAAGGGGGGGGCGGTACGGGCGCGGGCGTCACCGCAGGACAGACCGGACAGGACGGACATGGGGCGCAGGTTGCCGTAGCAGGAGTCGAAGTGGGGGGCACGCTCGAACATGCTGCCAACAGGGTGACAAATAAAAAAAGGGTGGCTTGGATTTTTCGCATTGGTTTCGCTAGAGTTCTCCGTTTCCCGCAAAGTATACCTGCCACCATGACTGAATCTCCGACTCTGGAACGCCTTCTGGCACGCGCCGAGGCCGTTCTCAGCCGCCTCGAAGCAACCCTTCCCCTGCCGCCAACACCTCCAGACTGGGATGCCGCAGTCGCATTTCGCTGGCGCAAGAGCAACGGCCGCGGCTGGCTACAGGCCGTTCGCCACCCGCACCCGATCCGCCTGTCCGACCTGGAAACCATCGATGACCAGAAGGAGCGCATCACCGCCAATACCCGCCAGTTTGTTGCCGGCAAGCCGGCCAACAACGTGCTGCTCACGGGTTCGCGCGGCTCCGGCAAGTCCTCGCTGGTCAAAGCCATGCTCAACGAATTCTCACCCAAGGGCCTGCGCCTTATCGAGGTGGACAAGGACGACCTGATCGACCTGGCCGACATCCTCGACATGCTCGAAGACCGGCCCGAACGCTTCATCATCTTCTGTGACGATCTGTCCTTCGAAGCCGGCGAGACGGCCTACAAGGCACTCAAGTCGGTGCTCGACGGCTCGATCGCGGCACCGCCGGACAATGTGCTGATCTACGCCACTTCCAACCGTCGCCACCTGATGCCGGAATATTTTTCGGAAAACCTTGAAACACACACGGTCAACGATGAAATCCGCCCCGGCGAAACAACCGAGGAAAAAGTCTCGCTGTCCGACCGCTTCGGCCTATGGATTTCCTTCTACCCTTTCAGCCAGGACGACTACCTCGCCGTCTTCCAGCACTGGGCACGCGAACTGGGTGTCGCCGAAGCCCTCATCGCGGCCAGCGAACGCGAGGCACTGAATTGGGCACTCGGTCGCGGCTCACGCTCCGGTCGCGTTGCTTGGCAGTTCGCCAAGGAACTGGCCGGCCAGCAGAAACCAGCGCGAAAGAAGCGCAAGTGAGTGCGGTCGTCGAAGTCGCCGCCGCTGTCATGCTGCGCGCGGACGGGCAGGAATTCCTGCTCGCCCAGCGTCCGGAAGGCAAGGTGTACGCCGGCTACTGGGAATTCCCCGGCGGCAAGGTCGAACCGGGTGAAACGGTACGCGCCGCGCTGATCCGCGAATTACAGGAAGAGCTAGGCATCACCATCACCGCCTGCTCTCCATGGCTGACTCGCGTATTCACCTATCCGCACGCCACGGTCCGCCTGAATTTTTGGCGGGCCACGGCCTGGGAGGGCGAAATCGGCATCACCGCGCCGCTCGAACATTCGGCCGTGGATTGGCAGCGTATTGGCCAGCCGGCCGCTGTTGCGCCCATACTGCCGGCCAACGACCCTATCCTCAAAGCACTGTCGCTACCGACCACCATGGCTATCACCAATGCCGAGGTCGAAGGCGTCGAGCGCCAGCTGGAACGGTTGGAAGAAGCCCTGAATGGCGGCCTGCGCCTGATTCAGGTCCGCGACAAGGGCTGGCCGCCTGCTCAGCGCCTGTGGTTCGCCGAAGCGGTCATCCGACTGGCGCGCAGCCACGGCGCGCTGGTCGTCATCAACGACGATGCAGACATCGCCCGCCGGGTCAGGGCCGATGGCCTGCACCTGTCGGCCGCCAGCCTCGCGGGATTGAAACAGCGCCCAGACTTCACCTGGGTTGGCGCCTCCTGCCACAGCGCCGCGGAAATCGCCCTGGCCGGCAAACTCGACCTGGATTACGCGCTGCTCGGCCCAATACTGCAAACTCCAACCCATCCGGAAAGCACGGGATTGGGGTGGAGCGAGTTCGCCCATCGACGCGACGGCAACACTCTACCGGTGTTTGCCCTGGGTGGCATGCAACGGGAAATGCTTGGCGAGGCGCAAAGCCATGGCGCGCATGGCATCGCATTGATGCGCGGCTGGTGATGACTGTGGCCGGGCGAACCCTATCCGGCCAAGCTTCACAACACGAATTTAGCGCGTCGGGTTTTCCGGGAAATCGAGGCCGGGCACACCGGCCTCATCATCGCTGACCTGCCCGGCAATACGGTATGACTCGTTGGCCCAACAACCGAGGTCGATCTGCTTGCAGCGTTCGGAACAGAACGGGCGCCACGGATTCTCCGGAACCCACAGGGCATCACCACCGCATTGCGGGCAACGAACCTTGCGCGGGTTAGCCATCAAAGATTGCAGAAGGTCAGATCGAAGGCGACATCGCGCTCGCAGCCACGGGCCTTGATTTCGCCGGCCGGTGGCTTGGTAAAACGGATGTTCAGAAAATATTTATTGGCGCTGACTTCAGGAATCGCCTGTTCGTCGGTGGCGACAGAAATACGCACCATCTGTGCCGCCGAACCACCGAGATTGAGTTGAAACTGACCGAGCGCCGCCGTGTAACTCTTCGGCCGGCCGCTGGAACGCAGCAGGCGCAACACAATGGCCGCCGCATCGCGCAGCGGCAGCATCGGCTTGATCCAGGCATCGAGTGCGTCGCGACGGGTATCGACCGGGCGATGGAGCCACCAGTGGTAGGACGGCAAATCGAATTCGCAGACCCCACCGGGAATAGCGGCACGGCTCTTGATACTCATCAACCAGTCATTTTCGCGCAGGTACTGGCCGATCTTGCCATGCATGGCAAGCAGTGCAGCTGACGACTGTTCGATCTCGTAGAGCGCACCGGAAAGTGCCTCTTCAGAAATATCCGGGTTGTTGCGAAAAGCGAGTAACGTCTGGCGCTGGCGCTCAAGTTCCTGGATCAAATCCATCTTCAGGTCAGCGCGGCTGGCGACCTCGAGGATTTCAAACAAAGCCACCAGCGCGGCATGGTGTTCGAGTGCTCCGTCTTCCTGCGTGAAATAGGCGGCTTTCTCGAACAAATCCTCGAGACGCAACAATGTGCGGATGCGCTCGTTGAACGGATATTCGTAGGTGATCACGCGGAGATTGGCCCGAGAAGACGGAAAATTTTGTTTATTCTGAGCCATTTGCAGGCAAATCTCAACAGCCCGCTTTAACTTTTTCGGCGGAAAGGACTAGATACTTTAGGTGCAGGGCAGTGACCTGAGGATAAATTTTTGCCAGATCGGCATCGTTTAGCACAATGTCGTCCGCCACAGCGAGTCGCTGCTGGCGGCTCGCCTGCGCCGCCATGATCGATTCGACCTCGGGCAAGGCCATGCCGCTACGCGCCATGACCCGCTCGATCTGCTGGCTTTCCGGGCAATCGACGACGACGATGCGGTCGCAACGCTCACGGTAGCTTCCTGACTCGACCAACAGGGGAACGGCCAGAATGACGTAAGGCGTCGTGGCAATCCGGCAACGCTCGGCCGATAACTGACGAATCAGCGGATGCAGGATACTTTCCAGGCGCACCTTGGCCGACGGGTCGGCAAATACCAGGCGGCGCATGGCGACACGATCCATCGCGCCATCCGGCCGGACCACCTGCGGCCCAAAGGCGGCGATCAACTGCGGCATGGCCGCACCGTCCTGCGCGGTCAGCTCATGGGCAATGGCATCGGTATCGACCAGCGCCGCCCCCTGCTCAACGAACAGGTTGGCGACGGTGCTCTTGCCACTGCCAATGCCCCCGGTCAATCCGACGACGAAGGAACTCACTTGCAGGCCAGCGCTTCGTTCTTCTGAAGGAGATCTGCCACGGCGGCGATCACCGCTGCCTTCTTGCCCCCCGGTCCCTTGACCTGCATCGACACGAAGGTGTCCTTACTCGGCCGCGGCCCGATCACGGCCGAACGCACTCCTTTCGCCTTCAATTCGGCCAAGCGGTCGCTACCGCCCTTCTCGCTGCTGAAGATACCCAGCGAAATGGCATGGCGATTAGCCCCTTCCTGGACGATAAAAAAGTCGGTGATACCCAGGTCGCGCAGCTCGCCCGCCTTCTTGTCTGCTTCCGCCTTGCCGGGCAGCGAGGGGATATAAACCCACCAGCCACTGCTTTCGCCCGCCACCGTCTTGCGACTCAGCTTGTAATCGGCAAAACGTTTGCCCATCAACGTCGCAAGCCTGTCAGCCTCGGCGACGGTCAGTTGTCGCCAGGCAAGACAGGTGACTGTCGTATCCGGCTTCTCGGCAAGCGCTTCCTTTACCAGTTCCGCCTTCGGCGCGGGGTCATCAAGAACAGGCTCCGGCTCGGCTTCGGTCTTCGCGGCCATACTCTCAGAAGACTGCTCGGCCTTGTTGGCGGCAGGCGATGGCGACTCACCTCGCGACACGATACGCAAGCGCTCAGGGGTGATTTGCTGATCCACCCGCCCAGCATCGGGATTATCAGGATGTCCCAGATATCCAGCCGTGAAGGCATAGAACAGCAGATTGACCAGAACGAGCAGGAAAACCAGGAATTTCACGGAATCAGCCTACCTTGGGCAGATGCTTCAGGGATTCGGCAATAGCCTCCGACGGATAATCGTAATCCTCCAGTTGCCCTGAGAAGAAGCGGTCATAGGAGGCCATGTCAAAGTGGCCGTGACCGGTCAGGCAGAACAGAATAGTCTTGGCTTCCCCCGTCGCCTTGCAACGCAGCGCTTCGTCGATGGCGGCACGGATGGCGTGGCATGACTCCGGAGCCGGAATAATGCCTTCTGCGCGGGCAAACTGCACGCCCGCCTCGAAGGTCGCCACTTGGGGCACAGCCACGGCTTCGAGAAGTTTTTCATGGAACAACTGCGAAACTAGCGGCGAATCGCCGTGGTAGCGCAGCCCACCAGCGTGGATGCCGGGCGGCATGAAATCGTGCCCCAGCGTGTACATCTTCATGATCGGGGTATACCCCGAGGCATCGCCGTAGTCATAGGTGTAGGCCCCCTTGGTCAGCGTGGGGCAGGAGGTCGGCTCGACCGCGACGCAGCGCAGGTTAGTCGCGCGTTTGTCCCCAGCCGCCTTGTCGGCGAGGAAGGGGAAGGCGATACCGCCAAAGCTGGAACCACCACCACAGGGACCGAAGATCACGTCCGGGTATAGGCCAATCTTGTCGAACTGCTTTTTCGCTTCCAAGCCGATCACGGTCTGGTGCAGCAGCACATGGTTGAGCACTGAGCCCAGGGTATAGCAGGTATTGGGGTCGGCTGCAGCCTCCTCGACCGCTTCGGAAATGGCCAGGCCAAGCGAGCCCTGGCAGTTCGGATCAGCGGCCAGGGCGGCACGACCGGCATTGGTCAGGTTGGTTGGGCTAGCGAAGACTTCTGCCCCCCAAGTTTGCATCATCGAGCGGCGGAAAGGTTTCTGCTGGTAGCTGACATTGACCATGAAGACTCGCACCGGCAGGCCGAACATCTGGCCAGCGTAGGCGATAGAGGAGCCCCACTGGCCAGCCCCGGTTTCGGTGGTCAGTTTTTTCGTTCCGGCCAACTTGTTGAAATAAGCCTGCGGAACGGCCGAGTTCGGCTTGTGAGAACCAGCCGGCGACACGCCTTCGTATTTGAAAAAAATCTTGGCCGGCGTACCGAGTACCTGCTCCAGGCGCAAGGCGCGACATAGCGGCGCCGGACGCCATTGGGCGTAAATCTGGCGCACATCCTCGGGAATCGGAATCCAGCGCTGGGCCGACATTTCCTGCTCTAGGATAGGGTCAGGAAAAATCGCCCCCATCGCTTCCGGCGGCACCGGGTTGCCATCCGGCCCGAGCGGCGGAGCCGGCGGGGTCGCCATATCAGCAACGACGTTATACCAGTGAGTCGGGATTTCTTCTTGTTCGAGGTTAATGCGCAGCGGTGTCATGTTTTCTCTCTCCCTGCGGACGAGTCCGCAAAGCCGGTAAATTAACCCAAAACCATGTCCTGACCAAGGGTGAAGCAGGTAAAGTAGCGCCTGATTTTTGCCCGAAACAACCGTCCAGCATGACCTTCACACCCTTGTCCTGCTATGCCGCCAACAACATGCCATCCGGGATCACCGTCTCGGCGGCTGCCACATGGATGGATGACGGCGAATTGCGACTGGAATACCGCCTAAATGGCGCCATCGAAACTTTGCGTATGCCTACCGCAGCTACTGCAAAAGCAATCGATGGCCTATGGCATCACACCTGTTGCGAGGCCTTCATTGCCGCAAGGGGTGCATCAACCTATCGCGAATTCAATTTCTCGCCATCGACTCAGTGGGCGGCATATCACTTCGGCACATACCGGCAACGCGACACAGTGTGGCTGCCCTCGGCGTCCCCGACCATCTCGCTGCTTACCGAAGTCGACGGCATCCAACTGGTAGCCCACATTCCTGCCAGTTTGCTACCCGCTGCAGCCTCCCTAGACCTCGGGCTGACAACCATCCTCGAAACACACGCTGGTGACAAGAGCTACTGGGCGTTGCGCCATTGCGGCCAGCAACCCGACTTCCATCTTCGTGACAGCTTCACCCTGCACCTGACCCGCCCATGACCTCTCCCATCCTATTCGGCATTGACCGCCTGCTCGCCGATCCCGCCCTACGTGCGCCGCTCAAGGGCCGTCGCGTGGCCCTGCTCGCCCATCCGGCCTCCGTCACCGCCGATCTGACGCACAGCCTCGATGCACTCGCCACCCTGCCTGACATCCGGCTGACCGCCGCTTTCGGCCCGCAGCACGGGCTAAAGGGCGACAAGCAGGACAACATGGTCGAGTCGCCGGATATCATCGACCCGCATTACGGCATCCCCATATTCAGCCTCTACGGGGAAGTGCGCCGGCCGACCGACGCCATGATGGATACTTTCGACGTGCTACTGGTCGACTTGCAAGATCTCGGCTGCCGCATCTACACCTTCATCACCACCCTGCGCTACGTACTGGAAGCAGCGGCCAGGAAAGACAAGGTGGTGTGGGTGCTTGATCGGCCCAACCCGGCTGGCCGGCCAGTCGAAGGGCTAAGCCTGCGCACGGGCTGGGAAAGCTTCGTGGGCGCCGGGGCCATGCCAATGCGCCACGGGTTGACCATGGGCGAACTTGGCGACTGGTTCATCGACCAATTGCAACTTGACGTCGACTACCGGGTAATCGAGATGCTGGGCTGGCAACCGGACGCTGCTCCCGGCCACGGCTGGCCGCTCGGCGAGCGGACCTGGATCAACCCCAGCCCGAATGCTCCCAACCTCTGGATGGCCCGCGCCTATGCCGGCACGGTCATGCTGGAAGGCACGACCTTGAGCGAAGGCCGCGGCACGACACGCCCCCTGGAACTGTTCGGCGCCCCGGACCTAAACGCCCGCACCATACTGACTAGGATGCAAGCACTGGCCCCATGCTGGCTGGACGGCTGCAAGCTGCGAGAAATCTGGTTCGAACCTACTTTCCACAAGCATGCCGGCAAACTGAATCATGGCATACAGATTCACTGCGAAGGCCCCTATTACGACCATGCTGCCTTCCGGCCGTGGCGTATCCAGGCGCTCGCCTTCAAGGCCATCCGTCAGATGCACCCCGACTATCCACTATGGCGCGACTTCGGTTACGAGTATGAATTCGACCGCCTAGCCATCGACCTCATCAACGGCTCGCCCCTGTTGCGGGAATGGGTCGATGATTCGGCAAGTCTTCCGAGCGACCTGGACGATCTGAGCCTAACCGACGAACGAGCCTGGTACGACATCCGTCAGGGGTTTCTGCGCTACCGCTGATCCCGCCACAACACCTCGCAAAGCCCCCCAAGAGGATTGCTTATTGCTAATATGACAAGGCGAAGTT
>JAGWUW010000055.1 GCA_028868235.1 Betaproteobacteria bacterium
AGCCGGCCTTTTGTTTCAGATGCGCCATGAACTGGGCAGGGGTCGTTAGTTGCTCCCAGACCTGAGGCAGGAAGGTTGAGCGACGCCCGCCGACAGAAAAGATTACGCCATCAGTGCCTGGACGCAACTGGGCGAGCGCGTCTGCCTCGTCCATAAAAGAAATTGGCACGGCCGGCGTCAACAGTGAAACCTCGATACGAGTGATCGGCAGTTCGTCGACGTTCAACGGCGAGAAGCGGGGGTCGCTGAAAGCGGCGGCCAGCGCGTTTTCTCTGACATCTTGCGCTAGTGGTCGCCAGGCTTCCAGGCTGCCGATACAGCCACGTAGTTGATCATTCTGGGTCAGGGTGACGAACGTCGCCCCCTGCTCGTGCAATTCAGGGCAGTCACCTACTGGACTAGCAGGCAGGCCGAAATGACTGGCAATGGCATTGCGGGCCAGGATCAACAGGCATCGTCCGAGATCAGTCATGGCGTGAGTCCTCCTCGAACGAAAATGCCGCGTAACCGACCACACGATTGCGGTCGCCGGCCGTGTCGCCGGAATTGCACAAGCCGAGCAGGGTGGGAGTCAGGCCGCGACGATTGGCGGCCAGCAGCAGACCGTTGACCGGGAAGGCGCCACAGGCTTGTTCGGGATGGATGTGGGTGTCCAGTTGCAGGATATGCCGACAGGTGTTGCTATCGACCCGTTGTGCGGTGGCATAGGGTAGAAAATGCGAAAGGTCTGAACTGACGACGATCAAGGTCTCCGGTCCTCCCCATAGGAGGTTGAGCACTTCGGCCACCGCCTCAGGGCCGGTGTGACCGACGGCCAACGGGACCAGTGTGAAGCTATCGAGAACACGCTGCAAGAAGGGCAGGTGCACCTCCAGCGAATGCTCGTCAGCATGCACTGAGTCGCTAAATATAATCTGTGGCAGGTCGGCGATGCTGGCGATGGCCTGGGCGTCGAGGCGGATGCTACCTAAGGGTGTGGAGAATGCTTCGACTTCCGGTAGTGCCATGCCATTGACGGCAACGCGATGCGTCGGGCCGAGCAGGATGACCCGACGAATCTCGTTGGCCCGGGGTGCCAGCGTGGCATAGGCCCGCGCGGCCGTTGATCCGGAATATGCATAGCCGGCGTGGGGAACGATCAATGCCTTGGGATGCAGGGAGGTCTCTGGTTCCACATCGGAAAGAAGTTGATCTAATGTGAGCGTGAGTGTTCTCGAGTCGCCGGGGTAGAAGGTGCCGGCAACGGCAGCAGGGCGTGTTCTGAGCATGGAGTTCTCCTCAGACAGTGAACAACAATCCGGCAGCCATGCCGCCGCCAATGGCGAGCAGGCCGGGCAGGGCGTGGCGGGTCAGTTTTCCACCACCAATACTGACCACGAGACCGATTTTGAACCCTAGGTTGGCCAGTAGTGCCAAGGCAACTGCAATGACCGCCTCGTCGCTCGCCACCTTGTCCAGATTGAACATACGCAATGTCGATAATACGCTGGCATCGGCATCTGTCAGGCCGGAAATTAGCGCAACGATATAAAGGCCGCTGTTGCCGGCGATATCCTGCAACCAGGCCGAGGCAAGCAAAACAATGGCGTAGAGCAGGGCGAAGGAGAAGGCCGTTTTCAGTTCAGTCGGGTTCTTCACTTCCGGCATCGGCAGGTTTTCCGCTGCGCTCAGTATTTTCCAGCAGTACAAGGCCATGGCGACACCCGGCACGATGCCACAGGCGAAGACAACGGCAATCGGCTTGGCTAGATGCGGTGCCACCACACCGGCTACCAGCCACAAACGGATCATAATCATGACGTTGGCAATCAGGATGACGATGGACGACATGCGAACCAGATCGCCGTGTTCTCGGGCATGTCGGGAAAACATCATGGTCGTTGCCGTGGATGACGCGAGACCGCCGAATATGCCGAGCACGGCAGCCCCGTGGCGTGCGCCGATAATACGCAATGCGAGGTAGCCAGCTAAAGCCAAGCCCGAAATCAGGACGACCATCCACCAGATCTGGCGCGGATTGATGGCGTTGTAAGGGCCGAAGTCATCGCTGGGCAGGATGGGCAGGATGACGAAGGAGAGCACCGCGAACTGCAGGATTGAGTTGATATCCTTAGGGGTCGTGCGCTGGCTGAATTGCTTCAGTTCAGCCTTGAAGTAGAGCAGGATGGTGGTCGTGATGGCCAGCATGACAGCCAGCGTTGCATAGCCGAACCAGACGGCTGCGCCCAGGCCGTAGGTGACGACAATGGCTGCCTCCGAGGTAAAGCCGCGATATTGCTCCTCTTGTTGGGAGGAGAAATTCGAGGCGATCATCGCGCCAGCAATAACCAGTAGCCCAACTGCAACCAGCCAGGTACTGCCGGAGCGCTGGTCGAGTAGCGCGAACAAGCAGCCGAGCATGGCGACCAGCGAAAAGGTCCGCAAACCGGCAGCAGAGTCCGGACGGCGCTCGCGCTCCATCCCGATCAGCAGGCCTATGCCGAGTGCCGTGGCAAAGGCCTTGACCGGTTCGACCAGTTCAGGGACGACGAAGCTCATGCCATTCCTCTTTTGTACGCGTTCTTCAGTAAAATTAAGCCATGCCACGCCATTACGCAATCGTTCCCGCTGCCGGCAGCGGTTCCCGCTTCGGTGCCGAGAAGCCCAAGCAGTATCTCGACCTGCTTGGTCGTCCTCTTATTTTTCATACGCTGGCCGCCCTGACAGCCTGCCCTGACATCGAACGCGTGTGGGTTGTCCTGGCTCCGGATGATCCGTGGTGGCCGCGTTATGACTGGAGCGAACTGGGTTCGAAGCTGGAGACGGTGCGCTGTGGCGGTGCCACGCGGGCAGAATCTGTGACTAACGGCTTGCGGGCGGCAGCCATGGTCGCGACGGAAGATGATTGGGTACTGGTACATGACGCAGCCCGCCCCTGTATTTCCGCTGCCATGCTGGAGGCACTGTTTGCTGACCTGGCCAGCGATCCGGTCGGCGGCATCCTCGCGGTACCGGTCGCAGATACCCTCAAGCGAGCCGATGCCGAGCAGCGCGTCGCAGCGACCGAACCACGCGATGACTTATGGCAGGCGCAGACACCGCAGATGTTCCGTTACGGACTGCTCCGCACAGCCTTGGAAAAATGCCGCGACGTTACCGATGAGGCTGGCGCCATCGAGGCAACTGGCCTGAAGCCCAAGCTAGTGCGCGGTGATACGACAAATCTCAAAGTTACTTTCCCGGCCGACCTCGCCTTGGCTGCGATGATCCTGAGGGCACGCAAATGAAATTCCGTATCGGGCAGGGCTACGATGTACATAAACTGGTCGCAGGTCGCAGGCTGATCCTCGGTGGTGTCGATATTCCCCACGCTACAGGTCTCCTCGGTCATTCGGATGCTGATGCGCTGCTCCACGCGATTACCGATGCCTTACTCGGTGCAGTGGCTTTAGGTGATATCGGTCGCCATTTTCCCGACACCGATCCTCGATACAAGGGGGCAGATAGTCGCGTCCTGCTACGTGGGGCGGTGGCCCTGCTGGCCGATAAGGGCTGGCGGCCGGTCAATATTGATGCAACGATCATCGCCCAGCAGCCCAAACTGGCTCCTCATGCGGCTGCCATGGTTGCTAATGTTGCGGCTGATCTTGGCATTGCTACCGATGCGGTGAATATCAAGGGAAAGACCAACGAGCGACTAGGCTACCTCGGGCGTGAGGAGGCGATCGAGGCACAGGCTGTGGTTCTGGTAGAACGTGTCGCCTGAAGAAACCCGGACTGATCATTCCTCACGGCCGCCAGCCGCCAGACTATTCTTCGCCTTGTGGCCGCCACATGAGCAGGCTGCCCGACTGGCTGACAAGGCCAGCATCGCCGCTGGAATGCTGGGCGGGCGGCCGACCCGTATAGAAACAATCCACCTGACCCTGGCTTTCCTTGGCGAAACCGTCACTGCTCGCTTGCCCGAGCTGCATGCACTGGCCAATGGAATCAAAGGCGAAAGCTTCGCCATAACCATCGACCGATTCGGCTATTGGCGCCACAATCACCTCTTCTGGGCTGGGTGTAGCAAGCCACCGGAGCAACTGTTTGACCTGTATGGCCGATTGCAGGTGGCGTTGGCCGACTCGAAATTCCCTATCGACCCGCCCATTCAGGCATTTACCCCCCATCTGACCCTGCTGCGCAAGGTGCCGATTTGCACCACCATCGCTGGACTCGATTTTCCCGTTACGGAGCGCCTGACATGGCTGTGCGACCGCTTCGTCCTGGTTCAGTCCGAGTCGTTATTTGGGAAGCATCGTTATCAGATGCTCGGAGAATATCTGTTGGCCTAAGGGTTAGTGCTTGATCGGTAGGCTGAGGCGAACCAGCAAACCGCCGCCAGGATTGGGCAATAGATCGAGGCGGCCATCGTGTAGTCGGGCGATGCGCTCTACGATGGCCAATCCCAGCCCTGTCCCCGTAGCATTGGTGCGAGCGGACTCCAATCGAGTGAACGGGCGCTTCAGCCGATCGACCTCACTTTCCGGAACACCCGGGCCGTGATCGGCCACGTCGATTCGGATTTCGTTTTCGCTGGCAGATAAGGTCAGATTGATTTCACCACCGGCATACTTGGCGGCATTGTCGACAAGGTTAGTGACAGCGCGGGTAATGGCCTTCGGGCGCAATAACAGTTCATCGAGCGGAATTAGGTCGGCGACGATTTGTCTGCCGACACTGGCCTGGCGGCCAACGATGCTGGCGAGCAACGCAGGCAGGTCGGTCGGTGCAACAGCCTCGCCCGATTCGGCACGGGCGTAGTCCATGAACTGCGAAATCACGCTCTCCATTTGCTCGATGTCGGAAACAATCGCCTGGCGGGCGCTTTCGTCGGAAACGCTCAGTTCGGCCTCAAGACGTAGACGGGTTAGCGGCGTGCGTAGATCGTGCGAAATGCCTGCTAGCACCTCGGAGCGCTCCTTCTCATTCCGTTGCAGGTCGGCGGCCATCGTGTTGAAGGCTGAGGCGAGACGGGTCAGTTCATCGGCGCCATCTTCGGGCAGGCGTGCCGGAATCTGCCCGCGCCCGACCGTTTCAGCCGCCCGCGCCATGGCTTTGAGCGGGCGGCTGATGCGCGAGGCGATATGCCAGGCGACGGCGAGGGCAAGGGCAACAGCAAGCAGCCCCCAGACTAGCCAATGGCCAGCAAAGTTGCGTGTAGCACGCTCCCGGGGTAGAACCAGCCAGTATTCCTCTTCATCGGCTTCGTCCAAGCGGAAGCTGACCCAGAAGCCGGGAACGCTGTCGACGCTGGCGGCTATACGGGTGTGATCTCCCAAGCGGCGATGAAGTTCGCTTTGGAGAAGATTAAAGAAACGTGAGTCAGGCATCGGCTCGATGATGTCCTCTGGCTCAGCCGGTAGCAATCTGATGCCCTCTCTGCTGGAAAATTCAGCGAATAGACCGAAACGGCGCTCCGGTGCGGCGGCAAACAGGGAGGCCCGAATCAGGTTGACGGCAGAGGCTGCCAGTTGTGCCGTTTCGCGGGCACGTGGCTCGGCATCCACGTAGCGGAACAGGCTGAGCCAAGCCGCCGTGGTCAGCAGGACCAGCACGGCGAGCAACAGAAAGGTACGCGCCAGCAGCGTACGAGGCATCAGTTCAATCCCGCGTCGCGCCATCCGGCACAAAGACATAGCCGAAGCCCCAGACCGTCTGCAGGTAGCGCGGCTGGGCCGGGTCGGTTTCGATCAGCTTGCGCAAGCGGGAAACCTGAACATCGATGGCGCGGTCGAACGGACCTTGCTCGCGACCGCGGGCCAGCGTCATCAGTTTGTCGCGTGATAGCGGTTGGCGTGGATGCTGAAGCAGAACCTTAAGCACTGCGAATTCGCCCGTGGTTAGCGGGAGGAGTTCATCGCCTCGCGTCAGGGTGCGTGCAGCGAGATCGACTTCAATGTTGTTGAAACGGATCGTTTCCACTTCGCCTTCTGGTGCCCCTGGGGGCTTGCTGCCCTGACGGCGCATGACGGCATGGATACGCGCCAGCAATTCGCGCGGATTGAAAGGCTTGGGCAGATAGTCGTCGGCCCCCATTTCCAGGCCGACGATACGGTCGACCTCGTCACCCTTGGCGGTCAGCATGATAATCGGCGTCTGGTCACCCTGACCGCGCAGGCGTCGGCAGATCGACAAACCATCTTCTCCCGGCATCATCAGGTCGAGGACGATAAGGTGGTAGTGTTCACGGGCACGCAGCTTATCCATCTGTTGGCCGTCGGCCGCAGCCTTGACCTCGAAGCCCTGCTCGCCAAGATAACGGGTTAGCAGGTCACGCAAACGGGCGTCGTCATCAACGACAAGAATATGGTGGTGTTGTTCGCTCATGCTGGCAAGAATAAAGGCGGACGATAAATGGAACGCGGCAAATGGTAACAAGCTTTGTCCAAGTACGGCCGGGAAACATATTCTTACATTTCGATTCGCTTGCCCTCGCGCGCCGGGTGGACAATGATGCCGTTCGTTACACCAATTTATTTTCTGCCATGAAACGCATTGTTGCCGGTTCGCTATTGCTCCTGAGCCTGCTCGGCTCGGCAGGTAGCGCCTGGGCACAAACTTACTGGCGCGATCTCCCTCCGGATCAGCGACGCGAGATGCGCCAGCAGATGCGCGACCATTGGCAACAGGAACGTGACACCCGTCGCGAGGAGAGTGCGCCGCGCTGGCGCGATCTGCCGCCGGAGGATCGTCGTCGCCTGCGCGACGACATGCGCGAGCAGCGCGGGCTGCAGGAGCATCGTGAATTCCGAGGTGGAGGTCGCGGGTGGCGGTGAGATTGAATCGCTGACCGGGCGAGGCTCCGGTAAAATGCCGGTCCATGCTGATCCTTGCCCTCGAAACATCCACCGAACTCGGCTCCTGCGCATTGTGGCGCGACGGCAGCGTTGTCGAACGCATCTGTCCTGAAAAACGTCCGCATTCGGAAACCCTCTTGCCCTTGCTCCGCGAACTGCTGTCTGAAAGCGGTCTACGGATAGGAGATCTCGACGCCATCGCCTTTGGTGTCGGCCCCGGCGCTTTCACTGGCCTGCGGGTGGCCTGCGGTGCTGCTCAGGGCCTGGCAGTTGCAGGAAATGTACCTTTGATCCCGGTGACCAGTCTTGAAACGATGGCGACGCAACTGGGTGCGGAGCGCGTGCTGGCGTTGCTCGATGCTCGTATGGGTGAGGTCTATTCCGGACGCTACGAGCGGCACGGCGAGGGCTATGTGTTGCGTGGCGAAATTCGTGTTTCGTCTCCGGCCGATGTCGCTTTGCCGTCCGATACTGGATGGCATGCCTGCGGTAACGGCCTAGCCGCCTACCCGCTCCTGCGAGAACGTGTTTTCGCTGCCGGCATCCTGGGAGAAGCCGCCGTTCTGCCCTTGGCGGCATGTGTAGCTAGCATCGCTGCCGGCAAGGCCGGGCGTGGCGAAGGTATCGATGCCGCCCTGGCAGCACCGCTATACGTACGCGACAAAGTGGCGAAAACGGTAGCCGAGCGATTGAGCGAGGGCGGGCGGGCGTGAATACCCTGGCCATCCCGGCCGAATTTTTTCCGATGAACGAGCGCGACCTCGACGCGGTGGCTACGCTCGAGGCCAGCCTGCAGGAATTCCCCTGGTCGCGCGGCAATTTCGCTGATTCGCTGGTAAGCGGCTACAGTGTCTGGGTTTTGCGCTTAGGTGGCGACCTGATTGGATTTTCGGTAGTTATGTCGGTACTCGATGAGGCACATTTGCTGAATATCGGCGTCTGCAAGCGTTATCAAGGAATGGGCTATGGTGCCCGCCTGTTACGTCATGCCATGGAGTGCGCCCGTCTGGGTGGCGCCGCCAAGCTGTTTCTCGAGGTACGTCCATCCAACGATCGCGCAGTCGATCTCTATCGCCACTTCGGATTTCACCAGATCGCTACGCGTAAAGGATACTATCCAGCGATAGTTGGCCGCGAGGACGCGCTGATTTTTGACAAGGAACTGGCATGAGCTTGAGTCGTGAGCAGATGCTCGTCGAGATGGGTATTTCACCGATCTGGGTGTTGCGTTCCCCTGTACTGGCTGGTCCAGCAGACGAGCTGCTACAGCATGAAGAGCAGACTGCAGTTCCTTCCATTTCGCTAGAGGATGAGCAGCCAGCACCGCCGTCGGCGAATGCGACAAATCCTGTCTCGCAGGTTCCCATTGGTGAAGTAGGGAGTTTAGACTGGCCTGCGCTCGCCAAGCGGGTTGCGGAGTGCAGGGCCTGTTCGTTGTGTGAGCAGCGCAAACAGGCGGTGCTTGGTGTCGGCGATACCAGCCCCGAGTACCTATTTATTGGCGAGGGACCAGGAGCCGACGAGGATGCCAAGGGCGAACCTTTCGTCGGCCAGGCTGGCAAGTTGCTCGACAGCATGCTGGCCTCGCTTGATATCGCGCGCGGCAACCGCGTTTATATCGCCAATGCCGTCAAATGCCGGCCGCCCGGCAATCGCACGCCGGAAGCCTCGGAGATGGCTGCTTGTTGGCCCTACCTAGAGCGCCAGATCGCTTTGCTCAAGCCAAAGATCATCGTCTTGCTGGGCAAGGCTGCCGTGCACGCGGTGCTGCATGATGACAAATCGTTGGCCAGCTTGCGCGGCAAGCGTTTCGATTATGCCGGGGTGCCGGTGGTGGTGACCTATCACCCTGCCTACTTGCTACGCAACTTGCCGGACAAGGCCAAGGCTTGGGAAGACCTGCTGTTTGCACGCCGTACCTTGCGCGAACAGATGGCTCCGGAACTGCCGTTCTAGTTTTTTGCTGGTGGTGCTTGCCGATGTGGTGGCTAGTGGTGTGCCGAGTCGTCCAAATGCTGGACGTCATCCTGAATCGCCTGGTTGGCGATATGGCGCTGACGGATCATGTACATCAGACCGCTGACGAACAACCCGAATAGGGTGACCACCCAGTAAATCGACAGGTTCATCTTGATCATCAAGTAGTACAGACCAGTCATGATCAGGATCGAGATATTTTCGTTGAAATTCTGTACAGCGATGGAGTGACCAGCCCCCATGAGAATGTGGCCGCGATGCTGAAGCAAGGCATTCATCGGTACCACAAAGAAGCCGGACAACCCACCGATGAGAATCAGCAGGGGTATAGCCAACCACAGACTGGTCACAAAATTCATGACCAGCACGATCAGCCCCATGGCGATTCCAAGCGGGATGACACGAACCGATTTGCGCAGGGTGATGAATTTGGCGGCAATGATTGCCCCAGTCGCCACACCGACCGCAACGACACCCTGCAGCATTGACGCCTTGGACAAGCCGAGGTTGAGTGCAACCTCCGCCCATTTGATCACGATAAATTGGAGGGTTGCACCGGCACCCCAGAACAGCGTGGTGACCGCCAGCGAAATTTGACCGAGTTTGTCGCGCCAGAGCAGTGCCAGGCAGTGGTTGAATTCGTGGATCAGGTACCACGGGTTCTTTTTCAGTTGCTTGTGATCGACGCCCGTATCGGGGATGTACAGGTTGAACAGTGCGGCTACGACATAAAGCAGGGCAACGACCGACAGGGCCATTTCGCCGACGGTGTCGATGCCAGTATCGAAGAACGGAAAATCGAAAGCCAGCAGATGTTCGGCAATATCCGGGCGGATCAGCATGCCGCCAATCAGGACACCGAGAATGATGGCGCCGACGGTCAGTCCCTCGATCCAGCCGTTGGCGACGACGAGAAGGCGATGAGGCAGATATTCGGTCAGGATGCCGTACTTGGCCGGTGAGTAGCAGGCTGCTCCGAGTCCGACGACGGCGTAGGCAGCCAATGGATGGGATCCGAAGAACATCATGGCGCAACCGACGATCTTGATCGTGTTGCTGATCAGCATGACCCGGCCTTTGGGCATCGAGTCGGCAAAGGCGCCGACAAAGGCGGCGAGAACCACGTAAGAGACGGTGAAGAAAGTTTTGAGCAGCGGTTCGTATTCGGCTGGTGCGTGCATCTCACGCAGCGCGGCAATAGCGGCGATGAGCAAGGCGTTGTCGGCGAGCGCGGAAAAAAACTGCGCGGCCATGATGATGTAGAAGCCGAACGGCACGAAAAATCTGTCTCTTATATGACTTTGGGCGAGGTTTATACCACGCTCAGGATTGGGCGCAAGGCTTGCGCAGTTCGTGGTCTTGTGCATGTTCCAATAGCGCCATCGAAAACGACGAGTGTGTGTCAAGCCGATTACGTCTTAATGAATCGGAAAGCCGCGCGAGAAACAGCAATATTTTTGTCTAGACCATCTCAGACTGCCCGGAAAGGCAACGGAATGTGATGAAATATCGTCCGCACACCAATCGGGAGAATCATCATGGCTGACCGGCGTTTGCAGGTCTTTCATGCCGTAGCCAAGCACCTGAGTTTTACGCGGGC
>JAGWUW010000506.1 GCA_028868235.1 Betaproteobacteria bacterium
ATCCTTGAACAATAGCGCTTGTTGATCAGCAGCTTCCTCTGCCTCACTGACCACCGTTTCAAAAATCTCCGCAGAGATAATCTTCGTCGTAATCTCCATGAGATGATCTTCCAAGACTTCCGCCAGATCATAGAATTCCGGTTCAAGGACACCCCGCATAAATGACTTTGGTGCTCGCACCATCACCGTCTGCCGCTTGCTCCGGTACTTCCGATACGGTCTGAGCCCATACCGCCGGCAAAGCGCGATAAACAGCATCCGCTGCCAGGGATCGTGAATCGACCATTGCACCTCGATCGGCTTGTCGACCTGTTCAGCTTGCTGCAACTTTGCCCGAATACGCTCAGCTGCATCAGCCGCAGCCGCCTTTTCACCAGACGTTGCCGCACCGGCGTAAAGCGCCTCAATCTTGCGCAATTTGTCCCGAAGTACAGAATCCATCCCACCGCCTTCCACCAACAACACCCTGACCGATCATCAGGACCCTTGCCGAAGCCTTCCCAATACCCGCGCAGCGGCATTGCTGCCCACAGCCAGCTCGCGCGCATAACGAAGCGCCGTATTGGGTGATGACCACCTGAGCGCCAACGCGATCCCGGCCCCATCTTCACCGGCCGCGAACAGATCCTGTGTCAAACCCACCCGGAACGAATGGCTGCTAAGGGCCCTGGCAACATCGCCTTCGGTCCCGGCTTCTACCTCGATCACACCGAGATCTACCCCGGCCAACACCCGGCTACGCAATATCCCGATCACGCCCTTCCTGGTCAGCGCATTCTGACCAACAAATATGCGCTGAAGCTGCTGCCCACCCTCATCCGGTTTGGACCGCAACACATGAATCCGCCGAAAGATCGATCCCATCTCGATCTCACTCGCCAAGAGCCAGGCCGAGACGCGCCCCATCGTCTCCTTCGATACCCAGGCAAACCGCCCCTCCCCGCCCTGATCCGTCTTTGAAAACGGAATAAACAACCGGCCCGTCCCGTCACTCTCCAGTGTCAGATCCTCAACACTGCTCCCGACCAGCTCCGAGACACGCAGCCCCGCATCATAGGCCATGCTGAACAAGGCTGCATCGCGAAGCCCGGCCAAATCGGTCCCGCAAGCCGCCAGGAGCCCCGTCAGCGTCACTCCGCCCGGTGCTGCTCCTCCTTCACTCATCGCCGCCCCAAGACGCAGCGCAGCGGCCTGTTTCTGCCGGCCGCTCTGCCCCCTCCCCTGTCGCTCACGCGCGATCGCCTTCAACGTGTCGCGAACCATACCGGCCTGAGTCGGCAACGGCTCCCGTTCGCCAAGGCCAAGCATCCGATGCACGCGCGCAATCGACGCGATACGGCGAGCCAAGGTCGCCCCCTTCGCCGGACCATGCTTCTCCGTCCCCCTCGCCCGCCAATGCAGATATTTGACCAGCGTTTCAGGATCGGCCGGGATCGCCACCTTCTGCGGCCGACAAGCGGCGCAGTACCCAATATAGCAACGCATATCGGACACGATTGCCGCCTTCGTCGCCGGAGCCATCGCATCGATCGCAGCCTTGAAGCCAACGCTACTCACCCCACTCACCTGGATCAGCTGGGACTGGCCCTCCAACACCCATTCAAGGGCAGACCGCACCGGCAATTGCGCTCCGCTCGCCAAACCTGTACCTTCCACGAACATCGAGTCGAGCGATCCCGAAAACGGATGATCTGGCCGCTCAAAAACCCCGCTTTTCGACGCGAAAAATGCCATCGATTTCACTTTTGGGCAAGTCCGTAGGTAACTTAATTACCATTTATGAAACCTACGGGTTCCGGATAGGCAATTTCATACAGCCATCGAGGCGCAGTTGATTTGACAACGCGGACGCAACATACGATAAAACCACACTTATGCTACGTGCCATAAATCCTGCCCTCGCGAGCAAGCTGGAACTGGCCTCAGGGGTCCTCGGACAAGCCCAAGCTCGCTTCGAAATCACACCAAACCAAGCGATCCTTCGCGCTCGTATTCGAGCAGCCGAACTCGACG
>JAGWUW010000507.1 GCA_028868235.1 Betaproteobacteria bacterium
GGATCGGGCAGCGCTTCGCCGGCCAGGATGCGGGTGATGGCAACGGCCGGGTCGGTTTCGCTGGTGAGCAGTACATCGGCGCCGCGTTTGCGCATGTGGCGAATGAAACCATCGCCGGCGCTGGCGGTGATTACGACATCGACGCCATCGAGCGGGTGCGGGCCGTCATCGTCGAAGATGTGCAGGATCTGACCCTTCCCCAGGACGACACGGCGGGGGGCCGGCAGCAGCCGGTTGGCGTGGTGGTGGGTCAGGTCGTAGAGCAGCCATTGGCGGGTCTGCCCGGCGTGACCGCTTACCTTGACGAATTCCTGGGTGGCGATGGCAATTTTCATGGGTGTTCTCTGGGCGCAGAAGGTGACCGCCAGGTCGCGTGGCGTAGCGAAGTACGGCGCCGGGGTGACCAGAATATCGGCGCCGGCCCGTGCATACGCTTCAGTGTTAGCAGAATTTATGCCGCCGGTCGCTGCGATGCGGGCAGGGTTGTCGCCCAGCATCTCGCGCAGGTGGATACGGCCATCGGTGGCAGCTTTTCCTGTTGCAGGATATCGGCGCCGGCACAGGTTCAGAGAATGGCTTCGTCAAGGCTGCCGACCTCGACGACCATGGTGCGTGCCGGGCATTGCCGGCGCTACATTGTCCAGAAACTCACGATGCTCAGCAAAAATGAGTGGGGTTTCCTACAAACCGAGGCGACGCGGATTGGCCCCGCCGCAAAGCACCGACTTGATCTGACAACTCTTGGTGCTGGGAAAGTTCTTGCGGGAGCAGGCGATGCCGATTTCCGGATTGGCCCGCCGAGCTGCGGTGACCATGTCGGCCATCGCCATGGCGATACCGGATAGGTAATCCATCAGATTCTGCGCCGTTTTCCAGACGAGGCGCAGGCTGGCCGCCACACTCCTCGAGTGTCAGGAAGTGTTCGTCCGCCTGGAAGTGAGTAGTGCTGGCCCCGAATAGTCCGCTGGCCCGCAGGCCGCGCAATTCGCCCATGTACCGTGCTTCCTCAATTCCGCACTGCACCATGTCGCGGCAAGCACGAAAGACCATGCAGCCAGCTATTTCGCCTATACCGAGGGCGAAGGTGGTGGCGTCGCCTTGTGGCACATCATCGGTAAGCAGGGCTTCGGGCACATTGTCGGGTAGGGTGTAGGGGCTCATGGCCGGAGCATCGGGCCGGTCAGCGCAGGTCGTAGCCGAAGGACTTGATGACAGCCTGTGCCTTGTCTCCCTTGAGGTAGTTGAGCAGAGCGGCAGCAGCGGGCTTTTCCTTGCCTTTGGAGAGGATCACGGCATCCTGACGGATCGGGTCGTACCATTTGCTGGGTACAAGCCATCCCGAGCCTGAGCTGAATTGACCGTTCTTGATGACTTGCGAGTAAGAAACGAAGCCCAGTTCAGCGGCGCCCGTGAAGATGAACTGATGGGTCTGGGCAATGTTTTCGCCCTGCACAAAGAGCGGTTTCAGGGTGTCGGCAATGCCCATATTGCCCATTGCCTGCATGGCTGCAGCGCCATAAGGTGCGGTCTTGGGATTGGCGACGGCGATATGCTTGAAACCGCCTTTTTTCAGGATCTCGCCCTTGCTGTCGATCAGCTTGGGATCGGCTGACCACAGCACTAGTTTGCCGAGGGCATAGGTGAACGGCGTACCGGCCACTGCCAGGCCTTCCTTGACTAGCCGGGCCGGTGTTTCAGCATCGGCGGAGAGCAGGACGTCGAATGGCGCACCGTTGGCGATCTGGGCGTAGAACTTGCCGGTGGCACCGAAGGCCAGGCTGGCCTTGTGCCCTGTGTCGCGCTCGAAGAGTGCGGAAATGACCTGCATTGGCCCAGTAAAGTTGGCGGCGACGGCAATCTGGACTTCGTCGGCAAAGGTTGTCGTGCCGGCCAGCAGGGTGAGGATCAGGGCGATCAGGCATTTCATGGAGGATTTTCCAGATGGGTGATCAGGAATATTTGCAAAGGATGACGGTGGAGGCCTTGAATACGGCACAGGCCTGTTCGC
>JAGWUW010000056.1 GCA_028868235.1 Betaproteobacteria bacterium
ATGCCTTCGCCGGCATCCTCGCTCATCATGTTGCAGGCCATCACCTCCGCAGCATAAGCGTAGGCTTCGTCCAGCCCCATTTCCAGCTGCTTGTAGAACATGTCTTTGCCCATCTTCACGGCAATGGCGCTCTTCGCCAAGATACTGCCGGCCAGGCGCTCGATTTCTGCATCCAGTGCGTCGAGCGGTACGACGCGATTGACCAGGCCCTTGGCCTTGGCTTCCATGGCGTCGATGAAGTCACCGGTGAGCAGCATTTCGAGGGCGGCTTTTCGGCCGAGGTTGCGGGCCAGGCCGACGGCCGGGGTTGAGCAGAATAGGCCGACATTGATGCCGGACACGGCAAACTTGGCGACATTTGCCGCCACCGCCAGATCGCACATCGATACCAGCTGACAACCGGCGGCGGTAGCGATGCCGTGAATGCGGGCGATGACCGGCTGCGGCATGCGGGTGATGCTGAGCATCAGTTCGCCGCACTGTTTGAACAGTGCCTGCATGGACGCCTTGCTGTGATTGGCACGCATTTCCTTCAGGTCATGCCCAGAGCAGAAGGCCTTGCCAGCACCGGCAATGACCACGACACGTACGGTGTCGCTGGCAGCGATGGCGTCTAGTTCGGCTTGCAGCGCGGCAAGCAGGTCTTTCGACAGGGAATTGAAGGCGTTCGGACGGTTGAGGGTCAGCGTGGTCAGGCCGTCGGTACGATCATCACGCAGGACGAGGGCTTCTTCCTGGCTCATGGTTTGTCTCCCGTTGGTTTTATTTGAAACCGCTAATCTAGCGCAAGGCGGTTCGGACGACCACCTGTCGTCGCGGTAAAATTACGCCCATGAATTCCCCGCGCTTTGTCCACCTCCGTCTCCATTCCGAATACTCCGTGACCGACGGCATCGTCCGCATTGGCGATGCCGTCAAGCGAGCAGCCGGCGACGGAATGCCGGCCATGGCCTTGACCGACCTAGCCAACCTGTTCGGTCTGGTCAAAATCTACACCGGGGCGCGCGGCAAGGGGGTCAAGCCGATTGCCGGCGCCGATTGTTGGATCGCCAACCCGGATGCTCCCGAAGATGCCTATCGCTTGCTGCTGCTGGTGCGTAACCGTCAGGGTTACCAGCAACTGTGCGAACTGCTGACCAAGGCCTATCTGGTCGAAGGCCGGCGCGACCGAGCGGAAATTCGCCGCGAATGGTTCGCCGAAATCGGCTGTGACGGGCTGATCGCCTTGTCGGGCGCGCATCTGGGTGATGTCGGCGAAGCGCTGCTGAACGGCAATTTTGATTTGGCTAGCGAGCGGGCCAAGGCCTGGGAGGCCATCTTTCCCGGCGCTTTTTATCTGGAAGTGCAACGCTACGGCCAGCCGCAGCAGGAAGCCATTGTCCAGCAGACAGCCGATCTGGCCGGTGAAACGGGTATCCCGCTGGTGGCCACGCACCCGATCCAGTTCATGAAGCCGGATGATTTCCAGGCGCACGAGGCGCGTGTCTGCATTGCCGAGGGCTACGTGCTGGGCGATACCCGCCGCCCGAAGATCTACACTGCCGAGCAGTATTTCAAGTCGCAAGACGAAATGGTCGCGTTGTTCGCCGACCTGCCAGAAGCGCTCGAAAACACCTTGGAAATCGCCAAGCGCTGCAATATCGAGCTGACGCTGGGAAAGAACTACCTGCCGCTGTTCCCGACACCGGAGGGGATGACGCTCGACGACTTCCTGGTGCAGGAAGCCAAGGATGGGCTGGAAAAGCGCCTGATCGAACTTTATCCCGATCCCGAGGTACGCGCCCAGCGCCGGCCGGAATACGATGAGCGTCTGGAGTTCGAGTGCAAGACCATCCTGCAGATGGGCTTCCCCGGCTACTTCCTGATCGTGGCGGACTTCATCAACTGGGGCAAGGAAAACGGTGTGCCGGTCGGCCCCGGCCGGGGTTCGGGTGCCGGCTCGCTGGTTGCCTACTCGCTGCGCATCACCGACCTCGACCCGCTCGCCTACGCGCTGCTGTTCGAGCGCTTCCTGAACCCGGAACGGGTATCGATGCCCGACTTCGATATCGACTTCTGTCAGGACAACCGCTGGCGGGTGATCGAATACGTCCGCCAGCGCTACGGCGCGCAGGCCGTATCGCAGATCGCCACCTTCGGTACCATGTCGTCGAAGGCGGTCATCCGCGACGTCGGGCGCGTATTCGGTCTGCCGTATTCGATGTGCGAC
Organism: Betaproteobacteria bacterium; assembly: GCA_028868235.1. Taxonomy (GTDB): domain Bacteria; phylum Pseudomonadota; class Gammaproteobacteria; order Burkholderiales; family Rhodocyclaceae; genus Azonexus. The sequence goes on from JAGWUW010000056.1 coordinate 2,210, forward strand.
CGCATTTCGAAGCTGATTCCCATCGTCCAGAACAAGCCGGTGTCGCTGGCCGAAGCGCTGGAGCAGGAGCCGGCGCTCAAGGAAATGATGGAGGACGAGCAGGATGGCGAAACCATCCGCGAACTGTTCGACCTAGCCGGCCGTCTGGAGGATTTGACCCGCAACATCGGCATGCACGCCGGCGGGGTGCTGATCGCGCCGGGCAAGATTACCGACTTCTGCCCGATGTATCAGGCGACCGGCGCCGATGCCTCGCCGGTGTCGCAGTTCGACAAGGATGACGTGGAAAAGGCTGGCCTGGTGAAGTTTGACTTCCTCGGTCTGCGCAACCTGACGATTATCGAACTGGCGCTCAAGTACATCGAGCGGATGACCGGCGAGAAACTCGACCTGATGAGCCTCGGCTTCGAAGACCCGGGTGCCTACCAGATTTTGAAGGACGCCAATACGACGGCGATCTTCCAGGTCGAATCGGAAGGCATGAAAAAGCTGTTGAAGAAGCTGGCGCCCGACCGCTTCGAAGACATCATCGCCGTGCTGGCGCTCTATCGTCCCGGCCCGCTCGGCTCCGGGATGGTGGACGACTTCATCCTGCGGAAAAAGGGCCAGCAGAAGATCGATTATTTCCACCCCGATCTCACCGCCTGCTTGTCGCCGACCTATGGCGTCATCGTGTATCAGGAACAGGTGATGCAGATTTCGCAGATCATTGGTGGCTACACGCTGGGCGGTGCCGACATGCTGCGTCGGGCGATGGGTAAAAAGAAACCCGAGGAAATGGCCAAGCACCGCGAGACCATCGCCGCCGGTGCCAAGGAGCGCGGCTACGATCCGGCGCTGGCCGAGCAGTTGTTCGACTTGATGACCAAGTTCGCGGAATACGGCTTCAACAAGTCGCACACCGCTGCCTACGCTGTCGTCACCTACCACACGGCTTGGCTCAAGCGTTATCACTGCGCGGCCTTCATGGCGGCGACGCTGTCGTCCGATATGGACAACACCGATACGGTGAAGATCTTTTATGAAGACACCATCGCCAACAAAGTGAAGATGCTCGGGCCGGACGTCAATGCGTCGCAGTACCGCTTTGAGCCGGTCGACCGTGAGACCATCCGTTACGGTCTGGGAGCAGTCAAGGGGACTGGCGAGCAGGCGGTCAACGTGATCCTGAAGGCGCGCGAGGAAGGCGGGCCGTTCAAAGATCTATTTGATTTCTGCAAGCGCTGCGATAAGCGCATGGTCAATCGCCGCACCATCGAGGCGCTTATCCGGGCAGGGGCTTTCGATACCATCGCGCCGCTGACTGTCGGTGATACCCCGGTAGCTGACCGTCATAAGCTACTGGCCTCGGTTGGCGTGGCCATGGACTTTGCTGAGCAGGCTGAGCGCGATGCGATGCAGACCAGCCTGTTCGATATTGCCGATGTCGCCGACGCACACGCCCCGGAATACGTCAACGTTCGCCCATGGGATGAGAAGACCCAACTGATGGAAGAGAAGACGGCGCTCGGCTTCTTCTTCTCGGGGCACCCTTACAACACCTGTAGGAAGGAATTGGCGCGCTTCATCCGCCGCCCGCTCAATCGCCTCGAACCGGCCAAAGAATTCACCAATATTGCCGGCATCGTGGTCGGCATCCGCGCGCAGATGACGCGGCGCGGCAAGATGCTGTTCGTGCAGCTGGACGACGGTACTGCCATGGTCGAGGTCTCGGTGTTCAACGAATTGTTCGAGGCCGAGCGTGACAAAATCGTTACTGACGAAGTGCTGGTCATCGAGGGCAAGGTCCGCTACGATGAATTTTCGGGCGGAAATGCCGTCGTCGCGGAACGCCTGATGACCATGGGCGAGGCGCGTGCGCGCTTTGCCAAGCACCTGCTGCTCAAAATGAACGGCAACTCAGATGCAAGCAAGCTGAAGTCGCTGTTGACGCCCTTTGCACCCGGTCCTGCCGCGGTGCGCATCCGCTACCGCAATGAGGTGGCTGAGTGCGAAATTGTGCTTGGGGAAGCAGCCCGCGTCCGCCTCGACGATGCCTTGCTCGATGCGCTGGGGGGCTGGCTGCAGCCAGAAAACGTCGAGATTGTGTACCAATGATCCAGTTCATCGATCAGGCCTTGCTCGCTGAGCTCAGCGCATCAGCCGCTCAGCTGCCTCGCCGGCGCATGCATCGCAATTTTCATCCTGATGAAACCTATCCGGCACACCGTCTGCTGGTGGCCATCGAGCCTGATTCCTATGTGCCGCCACACCGGCATCTTAGCCCGGCCAAGGATGAAACATTGCTCATCCTGCGTGGCAGCCTCGGGGTGATATTTTTCGATCAACATGGCGTCGTGGAGCGCTACACCATCTTGCGGGCCGGCGGTGAGACGCTCGGCGTTGATGTGCCGCATGGTGTGTTCCATTGTGTCATGGCGCTGGAACCGGGAACCGTCATTTTCGAAGCCAAGGCCGGACCGTATTCGCCTATCGGCCCTGAAGAGCGGGCACTTTGGGCGCCGGCCGAGGGCGATGCCGGCGTGGGTGCTTACCTGGCTGGCTTGCGCGTCGTTTGCCTTGGTATTGCCGCCTGATCTAGGGGGCTTTCGGGTCTCCAAATAAACAAAGGCGCCCGCAGGCGCCTTTGTTTATTCTAGAGGCTGGCTGGTGAATTACCTGACCAGGTCGGTCTTGAATCCGATTCGCACGGCGCCCCAGTGGCGGCCATTCAGCATGACCGGCATGGTCAGGTCGGCGAGGATTTCGCCGGTATCCCGTACGTAGGTCTGGAACAGTGAATTCATCTGGTTCTTGGCTCCCTTTATGCCCACCGGGTCGTTGAAAATGCGCTTGTGACGGCATTTTGCAAGATCTATGGCCGGATCGCCGCTGGGAGGCTGAGAAAATACGGAGTTGTGAGCCGGCGCGTAACCATTGGTGTCCATGGACAACGAATAAACCAGTCCAGGTACATCGCGTAGCAGGTCATCATAGAGGCGAGTCAATTCGGCGTCGCACTGGCTGTCGTAGGCAGTCGTGTAGCGCTTCGGGTTGGAGCCGGGGATTTCCTTGTACGATTGGTCGAAGACATTGACCCCTCGGTCCGCCAGTTTCTGCAGGACAGCGGCGACGTTGTCGCGAAAAAGGGCGCATTTGTCGTGTAACGTATCGAACATGCTGTTGCCGGTACGGAAATCGGCCAGCGTGCATTGCAGGTCCTCGGTCGATTCGCGAAGAGTCTTCGCCGACGCGATACATTGTTTCATGCGGCCGGAAATCTCGCGAGAGTGGTCGCGAATTTCCTCAACTTCGCTGTGGATGGCCTGGTTGCTTTCTCGCAGATTGTAGATGGCGGCGGAAATCGTGCTCAGTTGCCCGGTTGTCAGCTTGAAGTCGCCAACCATGGTAGTCAGGTCAGCGGCCGAGGTTTCGATGTAGCCATTGGCGCGAGTCACTTCACCGACGATGGTCTGCGTCTTGGCCGAGGTGTCGGAAACCAGGTTGATCATTGATTGGGTATTCTGACCGATGACCTGAGTGGCTGTCTTGACCTTCTCAGCCAGCTTGCGCACTTCGTCAGCAACCACCGCAAAGCCACGGCCTGCTTCGCCAGCACGTGCGGCCTCGATGGCAGCGTTGAGGGCGAGCAGATTGGTCTGATCGGAAATATCGTTGATCAGCGAGACGATTTCGTTGATCTTCATAGAGCTGGTATGCAGTTCGGTGACCGTGGAGGAGAAATGCTCGATGTGGGCATTGGTCGAGCGCATGGTCGAGGCGACCGTTTCCATCTGCTCCAGCGAGCGCTGGGCCAGGTCCAAGTTGTTCTGGGTGGATGCTTGGATGGCGTCGGAATTCATCGCCACTTCGCTGACAGCCTGATTGACCCGGTTGCTTGACTCGAAGACATTGGCGGCCAGCATTTCCTGGCGGCGTACCGCATCGTCGGTTTGCTGGACCAACTGGTTCATACGGGCGGCGTCGGCGGCGATGCTAACGCTACGCTCCCGGGCATGCGAAATCAGGGTGCGGACGCGTCCGAACAGACGGTTGATATTGGCAGAAATACGCCCGGCGCTGTCGCTGCCGGTGGTGCCGATTACCAGTGACAGATTGGCCTGACCTTCGGCAACAGCCGAGATATCCCGGTCAATTTTGTTGAGTGCCGCGCTATTTCCAAAAAATCCCATTCAGTGTCTCCGATTTCTATTCTTATGGCCTGCCACGACGGGGCAAAAGCTGCCGCAGATGATACCCCCGAGGGGATTGGCTCGCTACTGCCGTACGTACGTTTTGGATAGTCGGCTCGCGCTGACTACGCGTGGTTTGGAAAACAATAAAAATGCAGTAAGTGTTATTTGCTTTTTGCTTGGTATAGATGCTTGCTGACTGATGATCAAGACGTTGGGGCGTTTGCATGTCATGTTGTGAAAACGCCAGCAGATCCGTGTAGTGATCGTGCTGGCGTATCGGCTTCAGACAAGTGCCGGGGCTTAGGTCAGGCGCTGCGTTGCCGCGAAGCCAGGCGGCCGAGCAGGAAGCCCTTGATCTCGTGGAAGGGGATCGGCTTACCGAACACGGTGATATCAGCGGGCAGGCCGCGCTTGAGGACTTCTTCGCGGTCGATGGCGCTGACCACGATGATGTCCATTCGTGCCAGATCCGGATTGGCACGCAGACGGCGGATCATTTCGAATCCATCCATGCCTGGCATCATCAGATCGGCGATCAGGATGTCCGGAACGCGTTGGCCGACTTGTAACAAACCATCAAAGCCATTGGCAACGATACGCAATTTGATCGGTAGCCCCCAGCTATCGATGGTCATTTGATAGAGCGTCTGCAGGGTCTGGTCATCTTCAGCAACCAGGATGTCAAGTTGCCCGCTGTTTTCCTGGGCGCTGGGCGTCAGGTTGCGGCGACGAGCGAGCAGGGCCTCGACCGAAGCAACAGGAATACGGCGATGACCGCCAGCGGTCTTCCAGGCTTCCAGGGCGCCGCTTTCTACCATGTTCTGTACTGTGCCGAGCGAAACGCCCAGACGCAGGGCCGCTTGTCGGGTACTGAGGTATTCGGAATCCGCCATGATTAATTCGTCTTTGCTGAAATTACAAATTCAGCAAATTTTATCCTGATCCTTAACGAAACTTCAATAAAAAACCTCAGGTGACAAAGCCTGAGGTTTCTTGGTTTTTGCCCGCATTACGAGCTGTCAGCAAGTATTACAGCTTCTTGGCGTTCTTCGCCAGGTACGCGGCAACGCCTTCGGTCGAGGCAACCATACCCGGCTTGCCCTTGTTCCAGCCGGCCGGGCAGACTTCGCCGTGTTCCTCGAAAAACTGCAGGGCGTCGACCATGCGCAGCATTTCGTCTATGTTGCGGCCGAGCGGCAGCATGTTGACGACCTGATGCATGACCACGCCGTTCTTGTCGATCAGGAAGGAACCACGCAGGGCAACGCCAGCGGCTTCGAGTTCCACGTCGTAGGCGCGGCAAATTTCGTGCTTGACGTCAGCGACCAGCGGATAGCCGACTTGGCCGATGCCGCCGTCTTTGATTGCAGTGTTCTTCCAGGCCAGGTGGGTGAATTGGGAGTCGATGGAAACGCCAATGACCTCGACGCCGCGTTGCTTGAACTCTTCCAGACGGTGGTCGAAGGCGATCAGTTCTGACGGGCAGACGAAGGTGAAATCGAGCGGGTAGAAGAACAGGACGACCGGCTTGCCCTTGAACTGGGACAGTTTCAGTTCCTTGATTTCGTTGTTGCCATAGACAGCGGTTGCGGTGAAATCCGGGGCTTGCTTGCCAACGAGAACGGCCATGGGGAACTCCTTATCGTGATTGGTTTCAGGGTTGGGGGGAAACATTCAATTTAGCGAAGCGAGCAGGCCATGTCAAACCAATGGCGCGCTGTAGCAAGTCTCAGCAGCCCACGGTGACTTGCTTGTCATGGCTGGGGCCTCGTCGTAATCCCAGTATGAAAATAACGGATGCCAAGCAGGTCGATGAAGAAGCCAGTCATGCTGAAGGCGCTGATCTTTCAGCCGGTGGCGGGGGCTACCATGCTGTACCTGCTGCTCGAGTCGGCGATGTTCGGCATCTTCCCGCATGTGATCGCTCGCACTAATCCTCGGGATCGTCAGTGTCGGTATCTATCCCGGGGCGTAGATAGAAATCGTCCGCCAAGAGCCGAGGCCGGGCGGCGCGGTTGAATCGCTAAGCGTCAGGCTTTTTTGACGAACTCCGATTTCAGCTGCATGGCACCGATGCCGTCGATTTTGCAGTCAATGTCGTGATCGCCCTCAATCAAGCGGATGTTCTTGACCTTGGTGCCAACTTTGACTACTGATGACGAGCCCTTGATCTTCAGGTCTTTGATGACGGTGACCGAGTCGCCGTCCTGCAGAATATTGCCATTGGCATCTTTCCAGACGCGCCGTTCCTCAACCGTTTCAACGGCGTGTTGCGGCCATTCGTGGGCGCACTCCGGGCAGACGTAGTTGGTGCCGTCCTCGTAAGTGTATTCGGAATTGCACTGCGGGCATTGGGGCAAAACGCTCATTGGGTTTCCTTGTCAGTAATCTTCGTCGAAGCTGCCGATCAGGCTGGGCAGCAGAATGTAAGCGCGCTGGAGCGCGGCGGTTAGGTCAGTGCACACATTGTCGTCACCGAGGTGATCGATGAATCCAGAGCGGTAGAGCAGCGAGCCGGGCTGCGAGTTTAGCCCGCTGAGGAGTAGCGTGCAGCCGCGTTGGTGCAATTTATCGCGCAGGTTTTCCAGCCCTTCTAGGCCGGTGGTGTCGAGTTGGATCAGGCGCGTCATATCGAGAATGACCACTTCCGGATGTCCCTCTCGTGGATCAAGCAAATCCTCCAGCTTATTCACCGCGCCGAAGAAGAGTGAGCCGAATAGCTGCCAGGTGGCTACACGCATGCTGCCATCGGGATAGAGAAAGCGTGGGTCGTGTGCTTCGTCGCCCATGGGCAGGCGTTCGATGCGAGTCAATTCCGACATCCGGTAAATGAAGAATAGGCTGGCCAAAACCATCCCCAGTTCGACGGCGATGGTCAGGTCGAACAGCACGGTAACCATGAAGGTGGCCAGCAGGATGATGCGGTAATTGTAGGAATAGCGCTTCAGTTCGATGAATTCGTGCCATTCGCCCATGTTGATGGCGACGACCATGACAATGGCCGAGAGGGTGGCGAGTGGGACGTAGGCGGCGAGCGGTGCAGCGAGCAGGACGATACCGAGCAGCACAATGGAATGGATGATGCCGGCAATCGGCGTTCGTCCGCCTGTCTTGACGTTGGTTGTTGTCCGGGCAATGGCGCCAGTGGCGGCGAAGCCACCGAACAAGGGCGCGACGATATTGGCCAACCCCTGGGCGACTAGCTCCTGGTTCGGATCGTGGCGATCATTGATCTGGCTGTCCGAAACGCGGGCCGAGAGCAGCGATTCGATGGAGCCGAGGAGCGCGATGGTGATGGCTGGCGAGATCAGGGTGCCGATATCGTGGATCGACAGGGCGGGCAAGCCAATATTGGGTAATTCCTGTGGAATACCGTGGAAGCGGCTGCCGATGGTTTCCACCGGCAGGTCGAACAAGAAGGAAACAAGAGTGCCGACGACCAGTACCGCCAAGGGCCCTGGCGCCCGGCGCAGTATGGCGATCCGTTGGGCAAGTCCGTTATAGGAAAGCAGAAAGGCAAAACAGGCCAAGGCCAGGCCCAGAGTCGGCAAATCTACCATATTGGCGTGGGCGGCCAGTGTCTTGATGCGAAGAAAGAATTCAGCCGGCAGGTTGTCGATTTTCAGACCGAAGAAGTCCTTGATCTGAGCCAGGAAAATGACCACTGCAATGCCATTGGTAAAGCCGATAACGACCGTGACTGGAATGAATCGTATGAGTTGCCCCATGCGCGCCAGCCCCATGGCGAGTAGGAAAATACCGGCCAGCATGGTGGCACCAAGGAGGTTGGCGAATCCATGCAGGGCGACTATGCCATAGATAATGGGAATGAAAGCGCCCGTTGGGCCGCCAATCTGGACGCGTGAACCACCGAGCGCCGAGGTCAGGAAGCCGGCAACGATGGCGGTCCAGATCCCGGCGGTTG
>JAGWUW010000508.1 GCA_028868235.1 Betaproteobacteria bacterium
CGGGCACGGCCTTGCGCATGGGCGAAGTGGTCGCCGCCGCCCTGGGGCGGGATCTGGAAGAGTGTGCCATCTACGGTCGCGAAGGTGTGACCGGCGAGCGTGATCCGTCCACCATCGGCTTTGCCACCGTGCGCGGCGGCGATATCGTCGGCGATCACACGGTCATGTTCTGCGGTATTGGCGAACGGGTTGAAATCACCCACAAGGCCAGCAGCCGCATGCCTTATGCGCTGGGTAGCCTGCGTGCGGCGCGTTTCATGGCCGGCCGCAAGAACGGATTGTTCGACATGCAGGACGTTCTCGGCTTGCGCTAGCCCTTATGAAATCCAAGCTGCTCGCGAAACAGCTTCAGGAAATCTTCGGCGGCGAAGGTCTGCCGCAACTACGTCAGTTGCTTGAGCAGGCGCGCGCTGCGCAGATGGATAGCTTGTGTGACGGCGTCGACAAGCTATTGGGTGTTGTCGATTCATCATATCGAGCTTATGCCGGTCTTAACCTCAGCGGTTGGTATGCCAGATTGTCCGGTGATGCGTTGAGCGACTGGAATATCGCGAACGGCAACATTGACTCCGGGCGGCTGTGGAAGGAAATGCTCGGTTATGCTGACGGCGATCTCAATAATTCGATCGCCCAGTGGCAACGCTTGGTGCATCCCGAGGATCTGAGGATTTTGCAGGTCCGTATTGATGCTCATCTCAAGAATCAGGAAGGTGTTTTTCAGGCTGAATGCCGTTTCAAGGCGCGCGATGGTCAGTGGCGCTGGTGTTTGGTTCGCGGCTTGGTTGCGGCCCGTGATGGCGGCGGAAACCCCGTCCGTGTGTTGCTGCTGCAGCGCGATATCAGCGAGGTAAAGGCGGCAGAAGCGGCACTGATTTCGGCTAAGGAGGCCGCAGAGGCCGCCAACCGCGCACGTGGTGCTTTCCTGGCCAATATGAGCCACGAAGTTCGGACACCGATGAACGGTATCATCGGGATGACCGAGTTGGCACTCGATACTGATCTCGATGCCGAACAACGCCATTATTTGAAGACCGTGAAATCGTCGGCCGAAGCCCTGCTGACCATCGTGAACGACATCCTCGATTTTTCGAAGATCGAGGCTGGCAAGATGGAATTCGAGTCGCTGGCTTTTCCTATTCAGGATATTGTTCTCGAAGCTGTGCGCGTTCTGGCGGTCAGTGCACACAAAAAAGGTCTGGAGCTGATTGCTGACGTTCAGCCAGATGTTCCGTCTCGCATAGTCGGTGACCCGACGCGCTTGCGTCAGGTGATCATCAATCTGGTCGGCAACGCCATCAAATTTACTGAACGGGGTGAGGTGGCCATCAGGGTCGAGCTTGATCAGTGTACTGAGCGCTCGGTCTTCCTGCGTTTCTCGATTCGCGATACCGGTATGGGTGTTCCTGCTGACAAGCAGCAGGCGATTTTTGATGCATTTTCACAGGCTGACGTGTCGACAACCCGTCGTTTCGGCGGTACGGGCCTGGGTCTGGCGATCTGTGCACGTCTGGTCCAATTGATGGACGGCAAGATTTGGCTGGATAGCACGCCGGGGCAGGGTTCGGTATTTTCGTTTACCGGGCGTTTTGGTGTCGAGTCGGCTCTCGCCGAGAGATCCGCGCCAGTCTGCTATGCCGGGCGGAGGGCCTTGGTTGTCGATGATAATGCTAGTGCTGGGCGCTATCTGGTTCAATTGCTGGAACGCTTGGGTCTTCAGGCATCCCTTTCGGGAGATGGGGTGGCAGCTGGGGCTGCCATTGAGCGTAGTCGTGAGGTTGATTTTCCGTACGACTACATCTTGCTCGACGCCAACATGGAGGCACCTGCCGGTTTCGCAATGGTCGAAACTTGGGGGGGGGCGGGGCGAAAGGAAAAGCTGATCCTGATGCTGACGACTGAGAATCAGCGGCATGATTTGGCGTTGGCCAGAGAGTTGGCTGTTTCGGCTCACCTCGTCAAGCCTGTTGGGTACGCCGATCTAGCTGATGCGCTGGCATTGG